>JBLHXM010000032.1:0-29048 GCA_047630395.1 Dokdonia sp. | reverse complement strand
CATTTAAGCAAGCGATAGCCTTTGCCAAAGACAGTAATGTGACGCTGCATATGCTCTATGTAAATACCCCAAATAATTTCAAAACTACGCATGATATTGAAAAGCAAATGAAAGACTTCATGTCACAAGAGTCAGGCTTTGAAGATTTTACCTTGAATATTTACAATGACAACAAAGTTGAAAGCGGCGTACTTCATTTTGCCGAAATGGTGAATGCAGGCATTATTGGAATTGCTACACACGGTCGCAAGGGACTGGCACATTTTCTCAATGGATCCTTAAGTGAAGGCCTCGTAAATCACGCACAACGGCCTGTTATTACTTTTAAAATATAATTAATCAAAAAGCTCAAACAGCCAGATTACTGATACATTTTGGGGGAAATCGTGTCGTCTTATTGGGTTGTTTGGGTTTTTTATTCGTCGCTATACGATCGGCAAGCTTCTTCGCGTAAGCAAAATGGAAACAACTCAAGCATCCCCTTTGAATAACTGTCTTTTAGCTTATATTTACCCATTAATCGTACGCAAACCAAAAAATGACAGCACTTGAACTGATTTCATTTAAACAAACCATAAAGGAGGAATTTCCAGAAAATTTCCCTGACGACTGGGAGCTTATATCTAGTTGGTCTTCTATGCAAATGCTATTAATCATGACAGCAATTGACGATCAGTATAAAGTGCTCATTTCACATGAAGACTTCAAGCAAGCTACATCTGTCGAGGAACTCTTTGAAATTACTCGACAAAAAAATAATTAAGTATGGCTCTTTTTTCCGTCGATAACGTGCGCATCGCCGGCATCTCAGCAGCCATCCCAAAAAACGAGGTACGTAATGAATCCTCAAAAATATTCAAAGAAGATGAAGCTGCTCAATTTATCAGTACTACGGGCATAGACGCTAGACGTATATCCGGCAAAAAACTTTCAGCTTCCGACCTCTGTACCGCTTCTGCAGCTCAATTACTCGACGAACTAAACTGGAGTACACAGGATATAGATATCCTCATCTTCGTGTCACAAACACCTGATCAAACGATACCGGGCACAGCAACCGCCATTCAACACAAATTAGGACTTCCTAAAACATGTATGTCTTTAGACATCAACCAAGGATGCTCTGGCTATGTGTATGGACTCTCTGTACTCGCAAGTTTATTATCAGGACAATTAAAAAAAGGACTACTCCTTGTTGGTGATACCATAACAGATCTACTCGATCCAGCTGACAAAAGCGTTGTCCCTGTATTTTCAGATGCAGGTACAGCCACGGCGATGGAATATAGTGATGAAAAGTCCACTATGTATTTTAACCTCCAAAGTGACGGCTCCGGCAAGTCTGCTATAGAGCAACTGCCTGGTGAATTCATGAAAATGAAAGGCTTGGAGGTCTTTAATTTTGGATTACGAGAAGTAGCACCTAACATTAAGGCACTATCGCTATTTAGTAAAACCCCTATTGAATCTATCGATTACCTACTCCTGCATCAAGCCAATTTACTCCTTAACGAATCGATTAGAAAAAAACTTGCGATCCCCAAAGACAAAACGCTATATTCCTTGAACAAGTACGGCAATACAAGTAACGCGTCTATTGCATTGACCTTTGCTGACTCCTTTAATAGCCTCAAAAGCGCAATGAATGAGGGCACCTTTTGTCTCTCCGGATTTGGCGTCGGATTGTTATGGGGATCTTGTATTGTAAAAATTTCGCATATTGTATGTCCAGAAATCATAGAACTTTGATTGTAGATAAACCAGACATATCCGTAGTAGTTCCTGTTTTCAAAAGCACAGAAACACTGAAACCTCTTTATATGGGGATTCAGAAAGTGATGGACTCCTTAAACAAAAGTTTCGAAGTTATATTTGTAGAAGATTCCGGATCAGAAGAAAGCTGGAAAGCTCTCCTTCAATTAAAAACCGCCTTTCCAGATACAATTCAAATTATAAAGCTTACGCGAAATTTTGGTCAGAACGGCGCGACCGTTTGTGGCATAGACGAGTCTCGCGGCACTCTTGTCATTACGATAGACGATGATTTACAAACGCATCCGCGTGAAATAACAAAACTCATTGAATGCTTCGAAAAAACAGGGGCTGATGTTATTTACGGCCAGTATAAGCCATCGGGATCTAGGATACGTAACCTCGGTTCTAAAGTCATTAAAAAGGTTTTTAACAGCAGTCAGGGAGGCACCTCCCTCGGATCTTCATTTCGCCTTATTACCCAACCTATTGTACAGCGATTAAAGTACCATTCGCAAGATCACCTTTTCATCAACCAGATCATTAATTGGTACACCATTAATTATGGATTTGTTCCCGTAGAAAGCACCCCAAGACCTGAGGGTTCTTCGGGATACTCTATTTGGAAATTAATAGTGATCTCATTTAACCTCATATTTTATTATACAAATCTCCCATTAAAACTCACTATTTATGTGTGTATAGCAGCTGTTATAGGCTGCGCCTATTTTGCATGGCATTTCTGGAAGATTATCACCCCTATAGACACAGAGATTGAAGTAACCACCATTGTTTTATTTATGGGGTTATTTCTTATTTTATCAAGCATTTGTGTTCTTGCCATATATATCAACAGAATTTATAATGCTCGGGTAAAGAAACCTATTTATGCAATAAAGGCGAAGATTTGATTGATATCCATAATTACAATATTCACTTAAGGCCACTGACACGCGAGGACATAGAGCAAGTACGGACATGGCGCAACTCAGAACATGTGCGCTCCAACATGATTTACAACAGCATTATAAGCGCTGATGAGCAGGAATCATGGTTTGATGCGCTAGATGACAAACAGCATTACTATATCATCTTTAAGGAAGCTGTGAGCATCGGAGTCATTAATGTAAAGAATATCGATAAAAAAATGAGCACAGGAGAGGCTGGTATTTTCATAGGCGATCTTCGGTTTACAGAAAGCCCTATTGCTTTACATGCTATTCTCGCATTGATGGACCATTACTTTGACGTTTTACACTTTGACTCCTTAGAGGCCAAAGTATTAAATGAGAACGCGACGGCTCTATTTATGAATCACAAACTGGGCTATCAAACCACCCGTGAAGATACTATCTGTAAACATTTACGAGTAACTAGGGATGACTATCACAATGCCACTTCTCAATTTAGGGCTCTTTTATCAAAATAACACAGCCCTTCTATTTCTTTAAATAGCGTTGCCCTTCTAAAAACAAAACCCACCGTATTGGGATACTTGGATTCAGTCCATATTGTATCAATCGCACCAACAATGCACGATTTGCATGCGGTAGTTTAGTTGCATGATGCTCTACCTTAAGCAAGTGCATTGCTTTCCAAAACTCCTTTCTATTATATTTAAAATAATCTCTTGGAGCTCTCTTTTTATAAATCTCCATTCCAATGTGGAATGTGAGGTTTTCATCTTCCACGATGGTATACTCGTTTGCAAAACAGAAGACATTTTGCGCCAATGTAATCCCAATAAATGGCACCCCAATACAGACATCACTTAGCTGAAATTTTGGGAACATCTTTCTAGAGAACACAAAACAATCAAATCCGGGATGGCTTTTGCCGTAATCTTTATAAATACGATCTAAGTCTTCCGTGGAGTCATAAATCTCTGGGAGTCGTCTTCTATTTATAATACATGCATCATACCCTTCATTGATGAGCGCATTGACCCGAACATAGAAATCTGGATACAATCCGATGTCCACATTGGTGTAAATAAAATAGTCTGCTTGTGAAGATGCATACAAACGCTCGAGAATATCTCCAATGAGCGGTAACTTCATCTCTTTCTGAAAGGAGAACGTATCCAACACCGAACGGGTTAAAAAAGGGGTGTTATTAAAAGAGCTTGGAGCCACACTTTTATCTTCTTCAAAGCACGCGGTCCAAAGCTCAACATTCACGACCTCCTTCGCATTACTTTTTGCTCGCAACATCGATTCAAAAGTAATAGGCTGAGCGACAAACAGATCTGACGCTTCGGAAGCTTTAAATGGGTTTACTATATGTGCTATTGTATGCAATATGCAATTTGATTTGGCTTACCAAAACTAGTCATTATTCTGGGATAGATTATTGCAATAGTCGTATATTTCGCGAAAGCGCAACACCTGAATGCCGTCATATCCGAAAATTTCAATTGTTACTGTAAACCTTAACAACGGTCCCTTCCTTGAAGAGGTGATTCTATCTGTTATCGGACAAGGCTACCCTAATCTTGAATATATACTGATTGACGGAGGGAGTACGGATAATAGTCTTGAAATCATTGAACGATATTCATCTCATTTCACCTACTGGGAATCTCAAAAAGATGAAGGTCAATACCATGCGATTCAAAAAGGTTTTGAGAAGTGCACCGGTGATATTATGGCATGGATTAACTCTGATGACAAATACCTGCCGAAAGCTTTTTTTGCGGTTGCAGATATCTTTAAGGCCTTTCCTCAGGTGCAATGGCTGATGGGATATGCCAAAGAATATACCGAACAAGGAGTTTTAGTAGGGCAAATTCATCTTCCTTGGTCTCGTTGGTCAAAACACCGCTATTACACCAACGACTTTCAGTTCATACAGCAAGAATCTTCATTTTGGTCAAGGTCCTTGTGGGAGAAAGCGGGAGCGTCTCTTGACACTAAAATGAAATTAAGTGGAGATATGGAGCTATGGTCTCGTTTTTTCAGACATGAAAA
The DNA here is from genome assembly GCA_047630395.1 of Dokdonia sp. Classification (GTDB taxonomy): domain Bacteria; phylum Bacteroidota; class Bacteroidia; order Flavobacteriales; family Flavobacteriaceae; genus Dokdonia. The sequence continues at coordinate 24,327 of JBLHXM010000032.1, read as the reverse complement.
ATTATACACAACCACGCTCGAGTTAAGTGGTTTTAGACATAGAAAAGGACCTCAAAGGTCTAAAGATTTTAGAGACATTTATCTAGCAGAGTGTAGACAAGTGATCCAAAGAGAACGAAGGAAAATGTCCGTTTCACAAAAACTAAAACTGCCGTTTTATATAGCTACGAGATGGTTGTTCGGCCCCTTCTTTTTTTATGACGTCCCCATCGCCAATAAGGTATATCCATGGGTTTTTAATATCCCGCCCCTGATACAGTATGATTTTACACATCATGAGTATACCCTGCAAACGAAACTCATTAAATTACCTTCTTTTTTCATTGGAGGAAAACAAGTACATCGCAAAATGTTCAAATCTTGAAAAAGAAAACTACAATTACCAATACGCCCATTTCTTTAAAAGAATATGGCAATAGACTTTGGCGCTTTAAGCATTTGATTTCCTCATTTGCCATCAAAGATTTCAAAGCAAAATACGCACAAACTAAAATTGGAGCGCTGTGGATGGTGATTCAGCCTATCATTGCCTTACTTATTTTTACCTTGTTTTTTGGCGAACTTATTCAATTAGAAACTGGGGAGATACCGTATCCTGCATTTGCGTTTAGCGGTATGATATTATGGTATTTTTTTACAGCCCTCGTTTATAGCACGGGCACCTCTCTTATAAGTGCTCAAGAATTGCTTGGAAAGGTTTATTTTCCAAAATTAATACTCCCCATATCAAAGGCGGTGCTGAATAGTCTAGAGGTGTTTATTTCATTTATACTGCTTCTTATACTTCTCATTATTCTTGAGATCCCACTAAATTCAAAACTTTTCCTATTCCCAGTGGTGCTATTAATGATTTTGAGTATTGGCCTCTGTATTGGAATCTGGCTCAGTGCCATTTCAATAAAACATAGAGATTTACAACATCTCATCCCATATCTTATGAATTATGGCATATGGCTGACTCCTGTTTTTTACCCAACCACCATCATTCCTGAACAGTATAGAGCGCTGATGTATTATTTTAATCCTATTGCAACAACCATTGATTTTTTTAGATATATACTTTTTGACAGTCCCTTTGAGTGGAACTATGTATTATCTTTCATTCCAGTTTTAATAGCATTAATTATTGGGGTCATTTATTTCAAATCGGCAGAGCGGAATGCTGCAGATTACATCTAAGAATACCCAAACTCGTAAACAACGATCTACATGAATTCTATTTTTAAAGACTCCGCATTACAACAACGTTTTGAAAAAGACGGATATGCAAAAATTTCTCTCTTAGATGTTCCCGATGTAGAAACATTACATACCTATTATAATGAGCAGCAACTGGACAATAAAATTGATGGTGGATTTCATATAAGCTTAGATAACCAAGATGAAAGTATCGTTAAGACAATTAGTCATACCCTTGAAAAAACCTTAAAACCTTATACAGATCAGGTTTTCAACGAATACAAAATATTCACTTCCAGTTATGTAATAAAAGAACCAGGTAAGAAAAACATCGTCCCTCCGCACCAAGATTGGTCCTTTGTGGATGAAAAAGAAAATTACTCGGCGACCTGTTGGATTCCATTAGTAGATGTCACAGAAGAAAATGGTGCTTTAGGGGTCATAAGAGGAAGTCACAAACTGTTTACTCACCCTCGTTCTTCCCCTTCACCACAGTCAAAATCTCCGTTAGCTGATCATATTTTTACCCTTTTCCCATATGTGGACATTATTGACATGAAAGCTGGCGAATGCTTGATTTTTGATAATAGATTAATACATGCTTCCCCTCCTAATCTAACAGCAACCCCAAGAATTGCAGTAGGAATTGGAGTTACTGGAAAAGCAGTGCCATTGAAGCATTATTATCAAGTACCCGAGACAACACCAGAACAACTTGAAGTGTATGATATCGATCGCGATTTTTTCACCTATTACAATAACAAAAGATTATCAGATCTTTTTGACTCTGCAAGCAGTCCTCAAGAGATGCGTCTTTCGGAGACAATACTTCGTGAAACCCCATCTTTCACAAAAGAAGAGATGAATAATATCATTTCAAAACTAGATGATGTAACTTACAATACTCCATTAATGGAAAAGTTAGCTACACTTTTTAACTATTCTGTAGACGGAAATTTAAAATCAACAACCATGAACCAAACTGACAAAGAAGAAGCTATTAATGACATGCCAAGCAACCCGGCAGACGAACGTAGTTTTTTTAGAAAATACAGCCCTGTCAATATTGTAAAGGAGATTCTTTGGAGAGTACAAGGTAGACCATAACTTCACCCAGTGTAATGAGAAAAATATTCAATGACCCTGCCTTAGAAGCAGATTTTAAAAAGAACGGATATGTCATCGTTTCTTTTATTGATGATAAAGCCGTTTCCTCTTTAACTGACGATTATTTCAGAACGCTTGATGAAAGCGGAGGTCGACTAGGCCCCGAAGATGAAAAGCATAATTCCAAAGAAGCCATCACCTATGACTTTACTTTTATAGATAAGAATATTGACTATAAAGAAAAGGTGTTTGACCTCATTGCTACTATTTTTGAGAAACACACGTCAAAGTTTCTGGACAATTACAAGCCCATTATCGCTAATTTTATACGAAAAAAAACGGATGGAGGTGAAGTCCCATTACATCAAAACTGGGCTTTCGTAGATGAACTCAAATGTACATCGGTTTCTATTTGGTGCCCTTTAGTAGATAGCAATAAAGAAAATGGAACACTAGAAGTAGTTCCGGGAAGTCATAAACGATATGGCCAGACTCGTGGCCCAATGATAAAATCTGAGCTTGTTGATATCAAAGATGAAATTATTGATCGATTCATGGTTCCTCTTGAGGTAAAAGCTGGACAAGCGGTTATACTCGATGACAGTATTGTACATTATTCATCCCCAAACCAAACAGAAGGTTTACGCCTCGCTATCCAACTCATAATGATGCCTGAGGAGGAGACTTCCATTCATTACCACATGGACCTAAGTAAGGATAGGAAAAAAGTAGAAGTCCTTTCCGTTGATAAGGACTTTTATATGTCTTTTAATCCCTGGAAAAAGCCCTCTGAAAACATTCTTCGTCAAAAATCTTTTAAATACGAGCCTTTTTCAATGAGTATTTTAGATTTTGAAAAAAAACTCCGTCAGCCCAGTTTTGATGAAAAATCAAACCCAAAGAACCTGAAGCAATCCATCCTCAAACTGTTTGGCATATGATTTCTGTAACGAAGAGACAAGGTATCTTCAGGAATGAAGAGCATCAAAGAAGATTTGATGAAGAAGGGTTTGTTATCGTCCCTTTTATGAATGAGGATATCATTAACAACTTGACTAGCATCTATAAGCATTGTTATCCCGATGGGGTAGATGGTTTCTTTTCTACAACATTTGCCAATAATTTAGCGCATAGGGAAAAGGTGAATCGCTCCATCAAAGAAGAATGTCTAGATCGCTTGAATGAATTATTCATTGACTACAAAGTCTTTTTTTCTAGTTTCATCGTAAAAGCCCCTGGTAAAAAGAGTGAACTTATCATGCACCAAGATATGACGCTTGTGGACGAGAGTCAATATGCGGGTATCAATGTATGGTCCCCTATGATTGATTTAAGTGATACAAACGGAGCCATTGAAGTCCTTCCTAAAAGCCATCGATTTTTTAAAACGTATCGAGGTTCTTCCATTCCAGACATCTACGACAATGTAGTGGATGAAGTTAAAAGCATTCTGATCCCACAATATCTGAAAGCGGGAGAAGCCATTATTTTTGATCAAAGCATTATTCATTATTCACCACCCAATCTTTCGGAAGTAGAACGTCCAGTCATTAACACCTTTGTCGCGCATGTAGACGCCCAAATTAAGATTTGCTACTGGGACAAAGAGACCTATGGAAATACCATAGAAATTTTTGAACAAGACGACGACTTTCTAGAAAAGTTTGAAAATTTCGGTCATAATATTTTTGCAAAACCAAGCATTGGAAAAAGCCTAGGCAAATTCCCTTATAGCTTTCCAAAACTCGATATCAATCAATTAGAGCGTGAATTAGATATTACTATTCAAGCAACCCCCAATAAAGACATCGTTGATACTAAAAGAAAGAAACACTGGTTCAAATCACTCTTTTCTTCTTAAGAATGTTCCTGTTATGAAAAAACCTATTTTTTTAGATCCTGAATTACAACAGCAGTTTGACACCGACGGTTTTGTAAAAATACAACTACTTGAAAAGGAAGACATTGTCACTTTAAACGATCTGTGTACCACCTCTTTTCCCGAAACAGGAAGCCGCTTTTTCTCATCAAGCTATTTGAATGATTTTGAACAAAAAAAAGAGATCAGCGACACAATATCGCAGATCGTTCAAGCCAGAGCTAATTCATATTTTCAAGAGTTTAGATTGATCGGGGCCGCTTTTCTTATCAAAGGAATTGGGCCACATAGTGAAATGCCCATGCACCAAGATTGGACGATCGTTGATGAGTCTCAATTTTACGCAATTAATGTATGGATCCCTTTAACGAGGGCCACAGCAGCAAACGGAGCATTAGAAGTTATCAAAGGAAGTCATGTATGGAATGAAGCGATACGAGCTCCTACCTTACCCTTTTATTTTGAAGGTTATCAAGAAAAACTAAAAAAACAATTAACCTTGGTCGAAGCATCTCCAGGAGAGGCAATTATTCTAAATCAGGCTATTATTCATTATTCCAAAGCAAACACCACTACTACTCCAAGACCTGCGCTTACTACTGGATTAATATCAAAAGAGGCACCTCTGATGTTACATTACTGGAATAAAGAACAACCTAATGAAATTGAGCTCTTTGAACAGGAAGATGATTTCCTTTTAAAATTTGAAGATTTTCATTCTGCCATATTTGAACGGCCCGTTATTGGTAAAAGCAAAGAGGTCCGCCCGTATAAGGTGCCTTCAATGACAGATGCTATATTCAACGATGTGACCGGCTTCAAAAAAGAAAAGACAAAAAATATATTCAGCAGACTCTTCAAAATATAATTCATGCAAACTATTCAATGTAAAGAAGAAGAAAAGTCTACAGCCTTAATGGAAGATGGGTACGCTATTTTCCCATTATTATCTTCGGAGCAAATTGCACAGCTAACGAAGACCTTTTATGAGTTTCATAAACAGGAACCTCAAGGGTTTTACGCCACAACGCACATAGAAAATAAAGCCCTTCGAAAAACGCTAAGTGACCACATCAGTACCGTTATCGCTTCTGAAACCCCTCATTTATTTCAAAATATGGAAATTCTAGGAGGCGCCTACATTGCTAAAGCCCCAGGAGATAAAGGCATCCTACCTTTACATCAAGATTGGAATATTGTAGACGAAAAGAGTGCAAGATCTTATAATTTATGGATTCCACTGGTTGATGTTTCAGCTCACAATGGTGCCATGAAAATTCTCCCAAAAAGTCATCGAAAGCAAGAAAATTATCGAGGCCCCGGAATCCCATCTCTTTTTAAAGATATTCCTGAGGTAGTAGATGAACACATGACTGTTCTAAATATGAAAGCTGGAGAGGCTTTACTTTATGACCATGCCCTTTGGCACTCCTCTCCAAAAAACAATACTCCAAAATTACGCTTGTGTATTGTGCTCGGGGTTGTGCCCAAAAGTACTCCATTAAAATACTATGCCCCTCGAGAAAATCAAATTGCGGAGTTTAACTCCTATTCCGATTTCTTTTTTGAGCACGATAATGATAAGGGGGCAGATCATCTTGAATTCAATAAATACGTCACCCATGACAATGAACCTATTTCTTCCGATGATTTTCTATCAAGATATTTAGGGATTTCCAAAGCGCCATTGCCCAAAAAGAGAAAATGGTTTAATCTATTTTTACCTAAAAGAACATGATCCCAATCCTTTATATAGCCCTGATTACTTTTGCATTACTCAATGCAGCACTCTTATATATACTCTACAGTAAAAAGAAAAAGAAAATAGCCGCAACCTATAAGGCTTCAGACGTTGGCTCTTTTTATAATAAACAAACAGACAACTTTCTGAAAGTATATGGTGAGGTCATACAAGCATTTCGCACCACGGATGTCACCAAGCTGTTAGACTATCAAATTGAAGCAATAGGTTTGGAAAAAGGTCAGCGTGTATTGGATGCCGGCTGTGGCGTTTGTGGGCCAGCAAGATACTTTGCAAAAAAAGCAGGCGTTCAGGTCGAAGCGATTACGATCTCTCAAGATCAAGTAGATAAATCGAACGCTTATATCAAAAAGGAAGGACTAGAAGATCAGGTCCATGTGCAACAGGGAGATTACCATCACCTCAGTGATTATTATGAGTCGGATAGTTTTGATGTTGTCTATTTTTTAGAATCTTTTGGACATGCCGTAGATCATGAACAAGTGCTGAGTGAAGCTTGGGGGATGCTGAAACCGGGTGGCACCCTGTATATTAAAGATTTATTTAAAAAAGAGCCCGCCATTGACTCCTTGAAAAAAGATATTGACAGAGAGATCGATAATATTAATGAAGCTTATCGATACAATGTAGCCGACTTATACGATGTTTTGCGCTTTGCGCGAAAGAAAGGCTTTATCGTCTCCAAGCTAAAAACCATAGACATCCCCTTAGAAGATTTTGAGAACCTAACCATCTCCAATGACTTTCAAGAGCTCACAGGGATTAATAAAATCGAAAATTTACAGGAATACATATTTCCGGTCGATTTTTTCGAATTGACCTGCACAAAGCCATGGAATGCATTAGAATATGGTAACAGCAGATACTTTCTACAGAACTTATACTATATGCAGGTACATAACCGTAAACAGGAAGAACTTTAATGGAAGCCGAAATAGTACTATCAGCAAATCATCTCTCTAAAGAATACTTTGTAGGCAAGGGAGAGAAAATGGCGGCTCTGGACGATATTTCCTTCGACTTACATCGAGGGGAAATACTAGGTATTATTGGTAGTAATGGTGCAGGAAAAAGCACGCTTCTTAAAGTATTAAGTCGGATTACTGCGCCATCCTCTGGACACATAGAATACTCTGGAACATTAACCTCCATCATTGATATAGGAACTGGTTTTCATCCAGATCTCTCTGGCAAAGAAAATGTATTTCTCAGTACAGGACTTCTAACCGCTTCCAACAAGATAGACCCTATCGTTTATGATAAAATAGTCGCTTTTAGTGGCTTAGCTGATTTCATGGAAATGCCGGTCAAACAATATTCAAGTGGCATGTATTTACGACTTGCCTTTTCCATCGCCTTCCATACGTCTATAGACATTTTACTGCTCGATGAAGTCATTGCCGTAGGGGATCATAATTTTAGAAAAAAGTGTTACGAAAAAATTCGGAATCTCAAAAAACAAGGCGTTGGAATTATATTAGTGAGTCATAGTATGGAAACCATTATGGAATTTGCCGATCGCTGCATATTGTTTTCTAATGGTAAGATATTGCAACAAGGAACTTCTTATGATACTGTAGAAGCCTACTTAAATTTGAGCAATACTAATGCTTCAGATGAAGTAAGAGGAATGCCTCAAAAAGTAAACACTCAAAAAGACATTTCTTATTATATAGATTACACAGCATTGACATTTGATTTTGCAACATTTAGTGATTTCAGAATCACATCTAGCGCTCCAAATTCCGAAACACTTTTGATTGATCATGATATTATCATTCAAATTCAAAGTGAACTCACTGCAAGTACTGACTCATTAGAAGTTAGCTACTATATTACAAATCTCAATAATGTTAGAATATTCTTGGATTCCTACGGATTGCGAACCAACTACAAAGTAGAGCCCTGGGAAAAAGGCATATATCTCATTGAGTGTACTATTCCTAAAAATTTACTCAATATTGGTGTATACACCTTAGGAATGATTATTTCCAAAAATCACATCCCGGTATTTGAAGTTGAAAAAGCGGCCTCCTTTAAGGTGTATGAAAATTCCCAAGGTGTACTAAATAGAAGTTTTAATTGTGCGGTGCGACCTCAACTGAAATGGACCATCAATAAAAACATTTTGTAAAACAAGATCTATGAACCTACTTACAAACCTCTTCCGAAATAGGAAGAAATCATCCAAAGAATTATATAACTTCAAAACTATTAATCACAGTGATATTGAAGACCACACTCATGGAATTGAAGCACTCAAAGGCGGTTCTATTGATGGTTTTTTAATTAAAAACGTACTCAGCAAAGAAGAAGTAAAAAAACTAGTAAACGGTTACAAAAAATTAGATCCGAAGGAGATTAATCATATAAATAGTGGTTTATCACTTTTCCCTGAACCATTTTCCTTGGTCGACCAATTAAGTGAAAAATCAAGAGAAAACTTAGGCACCTACTTTCAGAAAGCAGAAAGACTTTGGCGTGAGTTTCCAGAAACTTTTGGCTTTGATTTTGTTACTAGAATCAAAGAAACATTGAATATTTTATCTGGCTCAAAACACATAGAGATCCCAAAGGGAGTTGATCAAAAAGGAATATACAACCCAGCTACTTTCAAAGAAATGTCTCCAGACGTTGGCGAATTAAAGGCACATTGTGGGAACTACTTCCAAAAAGAGTTTAGTACTTTTTATGATCATCTTGAAGAGTCATCAAACATTAAAGACCAGCTAAGCTACTTTGTAATGCTGGACCCCTCTGAAAGCGGTGGTGAACTTACCTTGTATGATCTGCGTTGGGATAATGTAAAAATTCGTTTAAAAGGGGATACAGTATTAGTGGATGAAAAAGGAAAAGAACATGACCTTTTAAATCATAAAAAAGTAAAACGAATTAGTATAGCACCAGAGGCTGGTGATATGATTGTATTTTCAGGGGGTCAAATTTGGCATAAAATAGAGTACATCAAAGGATCAAAAAATCGAATGACTCTTGGGGGGTTCCTGTCATTTACAAAAGACAACAAGGGGCTATATATGTGGTCTTAAGATTTAAATGACCACCACTTACGCTTCGTCTTTAAAAACGGTTTGAGTTCTTTTAGGTTTATTGGATGATTGACATAGCTAGGAAGAATTTCTACAGGACTGTCTGTAGGTGGCCTCTCAAAAGTCTCTGTTCTTAAACTTTTATACTGGTACATAAAATCATCTTCAGGGGCATGCACCTCTAAGGACGCACCTTCTTCTTTCTGAAAATAAATATGCAAGGGGGCCTCTTTGGGCACTAAACTAAAACAAGACGCTATTCTTGACGTCTCTCCTAAATTGGGTGGCGAACCATGAATGGCATTTACGTAAAACACGATCGCCTCTCCAGCCTTTAAGGCCACAGATGTCGCCGCTTTCTCTAATTCATCAAAGAAGGGACTGTAATTCGGAAATAAGTAGGCAGACCCTCTTATGTGTCTATCGAGCTTATGACTATTCTTAAGCATCCACAACGCCCCTGTATTCTCATCTACATCATACAATGGCACCCATACATTAACTGCTGCATATTTGGATTCATCCACTACATTCCAATCCTGATGTACTTTGAAGGAAGTTCCTTTGCCGGACTCTTTGACAATAAATACATTATTCAAAGCTCTATAATCCTGAAAATTTCGATTGATGGGTGCTTTGTATATTGCCGCCAGTCGCTGCTGTACTTTTTCTTTGTATTCCGAATCCGAACACCAAGTGGTCATATGGATACCGTCTATTTTTTCAGGCGGTTCCAAATCCGGATGCATCTCAGAATAAAAAGCTCTTAGAGCCTCCAACTCTTCTTCTTGCAAGAAAGGAATTTTAACAAAACCGTTCGCATCTAGCTCCTCTTGTTCTTTTGTAGACTTAAAAAAAGGATAGCTGGTCATCTCTTACGTTTTAAAAAAGACCACATAGTTGCTTTCTTTCCTTCAGAAACTACAGGAGCGACAGGGTCAAATTTGTTAATCCCATCTGGTTCAGCTATGAGTTCGCAATTGGTCGTCGTCATGGCCGAACTACTTAAATAGTCCACAGGAAATATGTCATTTTTCGCACATAGATCTTCAAAGGTTTCAGAGGACATTTCTGGAAAAAACTCATTCACAGTTCCTATTATGTTTCCAGAAGTAGGTCTTGATGTACAATCATAAAAAAACTGCGGATACTCCAGCAAGAAATTATCATCATGTTGATATATCTCAATCGGACTTTCAGGATTTTCAGGACTCTTATAACATGTCAAGAATTCTGCTTCTTTAGGAAAAAGGCCGCATATAATGGCTACCCGGGCATTTTCAGAAGTATTAGCCATAGAATTATGTATCATTCTATTGTCAAAAAACAAGGCTTGACCTTGTTTCATGAAAATGGGTCTTAAATACTTTTTAATAGTTTCGTTGATCTTTTTGAAAGGAAAGGAAAATGAAATTCCTCTATACGGCGAGAAAAACCAATGGGTTTTTTCAATAATTGCGAGCGCTCCATTAGATGCGGTAATATCTTGTAAGGGAATCCAAAGGCTCAATGGAGAATATTTCAACTCATCCAGTCCCGTGGTATCTTGGTGCACATAAAACTCACTTTTATCGCCAGGAAGTTTCACTACAAATGCATTAATAACATTATTATAATCTTCAAAGTAAGTTTCAAGAATTGGATGGAGTAACGCACCTATTTTCTCATGGACTCTCTTTCTATAGGCCGTATCCTTAGAATACATACTGTAAAACATCCCTCCGTCCTTCACATCAAAATCATGTTCTTCTTGATAAATGTCATTGAGCTGCGAGATCAGTTCATCAGAAATACAATCAATAACTTCATATCCCTTTTGGTGTATACTATCCGCTAGATCTGCCGACTTAAAAAAAGTATGCCTCACAGGTTTCCAGCCCAGATATTTCTTTGACAATTTTACTTCCATACTACCGATCTCTTAGCTCTAAACATAGTTATTTTATCAACGAATCCAATCTTATTTCTTTTACAAATATATACTCCGTTACCTCCTTTACCTGCACCGGATCCAGAGACCGCTGTTCCAACTCAATAATGACTGACTTTATATTTGTATTACTACCTCTCAAAAGTATGCATAAATGACCTAATAAATCTTGTTCATTCTCCAAACTGGACGTTTTATGCGCGTTCTTAATCTTCTCTTCCATGGCCCAAAAACGTTCTGACGAAAAATGTGCTATAAGGGGAGATTTTGACAAGGACACACTGGTACCATTTTCGAGCATTCCTCTATACACTAGGTTTTCTGTTGTCAAAGTAAGCGTTGTTTCAAACGTAGGATACACCGTAAAAGGCCAACTGTTCCAATGGGCAATTCCAAAAAGAGTATTGCCTCCAATTAATATGGCGCCTACCCAAAATAACATTTTACTAGAAGCATGAAAAACTTTCAGGTCTTTCAAGAGCAGCGGTGTGCGCACAACCTCTTTTTGCTTAAAAAATATCCGATCCCAAGGAACAAAAGTAGCATACGCCAAAACCAGTACCACAAAGAAGATATCCATAAAAAGCCAACTTCCAAAATGGAATATTAACCCCCCAGAAATAGCTACTATTCTTGTTTTATGATGGACTACTAATCCTATAAAAAATACTTCAAAAACTAACACAAACAACCCAATACCGCGATACAAAAACGGATAATGGTCCAACCTGAACCACGGTATCCAACCATCCAATTGCATCCATTTATAATACATTTGATTACGGAGATTATCTGTTAAAGCCCAGTCTAATCCCGACGTCCATAATTTCCAAAATCCCGGAAAGAAATAGATTATTCCTATCAAGCACCATATCAGAATAAAAGGAATCTGATAGATTGTAGAGGATCGAGTTTTCTTTTCCAATCCTCTCCTTCTGCTTAACCAAGCATCTACCGATAATCGATCTCCACAAGGACTAAAAGCGAGGACAGCAGCAAACCAAAGAATGTGATGATTGTGATTTATTTTACCATAAAAATTTGGGATACCAAACAAATAAAATCCGCAGACTACGAATAAGAGGATCGCCCATTTTGTTTTAAACCCAATAAACGAACATATGATAGCAATAAAGAATAGGACTACCGCCACAGAAACCAACCATGAAGCATGTGGAGCAACAAGCGGCAACCAATTCATAAAAAGCACATCAGTCCTCGCAGAAGCAGGCAAATCTACATATGCCATTGTTTGCATCCACAATTTTGGAAGAAAAAAGACCGCTCCCACAGCAAAAAAACCAAAATAGAGGAGTCTGAAAAAAGAAAGATTTAATGCGTTGCCATAAGTTGTAATCTGCAATTGATTTCTCTTGCTAAAAACAATCATAAGGAATGTGAAAATGGCCCCGATTACGGTGACTCTTGTAAAGACCAATTGCGCCCAGTGTCTACTATTCTCTTGATCTTCGTAGTATACAGATATACCTCCGTATCCAACTAACCACAGACAAACAAGACCCCCTAGCAACAAAAGAATCTGCCAAGAGAATGATTTTTTAAAAAAAGAATTTGAAAGCTGCACTTTACAAAAATGAAAATTTATTAACACTATATTTGACTTCCTCAACGCACACCCTTACACGTTAGCACCTGCCTGTCCGGTAGGCAGGAAAACAAACGAAATTTAACATGACTAAGCTATTTGCGTTTTTTCACTTATTTTCTACGAAACTTAGGCTGAGCAAACCATGGCAATATAAGGTTCCTTTATTAATTTCATTTCCCTACTTTCTAATTAAAACAGGAGCGGTAGACTCGGCTACATTTTTGCACGCTATTATAGCCGCCTTTGCCACCATTATTGGATTTGCAGGCGTAGGCTATGTCACTAATGACCTTTCTGATAGAAAAAAAGACCTTCTAGCACACAAAGACAATGCCCTTACTCACTTATCGCCCTGGGCTATACGCGGAATATTAATTGGTTGTATTTTGGTTGCTATACTCCCTTGGGCCTACCTTCCTTGGGACAACTACTCTCTAGTACTGATAAGTACTGAATTTGCTCTTTTTTATCTCTATGCCTTCCCTCCTTTCCGACTCAAAGAAAGAGGAATCCTGGGACTAATCACCGACGCACTATACGCCCATGTCGTTCCAGCAGTACTTGCTTCTTGGACCTTTTATCTCGTCATTGGAAAAGTCTACGATCAATTTGACCTCTTTATCATTGTCTTGATGGTTTGGCAATTCTTTTCGGGTATTCGTAACATTCTATCACATCAAATCAAGGATTATGATAACGATCTGATGAGTGGCACAAAAACATGGGTGACTCAAAAAGGCCTTGCTGCGGCGACTCTGTTACTAAAAACGAGTATCATCCTTGAATGTATTGCCTTTTTAGGCTTCCTAGGGATCCTAAGTCTTAGGGTAACATTCCTCCCCTGGGTATTTGGCGCCTATGTATTTGTGGCGATATACGCTTTCGCGAAAGCAAGAAAAAAGAAACAAGAAACGCCCGCCAAGCATTTTACCAATATCTTTTTAGACCATTTTTATACCCAATGGATGCCCATGCTCATCCTTATTTCTATCATTTTTATTCCCACAGAAGTAAGTTTGATTCTTCTAGTACACCTGGTGCTATTTGCTCGATCCATGTATCAAAATATAGTTTCACTACTCCATGCAATACGAGGCTCTCGAGCTGGCAATATCCTAAATCACAGGTTATACATTGAAAAAAACTATGTGCGTAGTTTATGCTGGCACTTACTGCTCATGTTGAGCTATGTTGGACTATTTTGCATTGCTTATTACGCTCTACATTACTTCTACACGGGCAAAGCCACCTTCTTCTTTTGGCAAAATAGACTCTCAAAAGTGTTGGTTTTGGTTATGTTACTACAGCTTTTCTCAGTCTTCGTATTAAAAAAAGAGATAACTGTACATACCTTAAAACAATTTTTATTAGAGAAGAACAGTGCATATAACTTAGCCATCTTTAGAATTATTTTCTTCTTTGTTATCTTTGGCTCTTTGGTTCGGGGTATGGAAAGTTCCATGGCATGGACAACGCTGCCAGAAACGGCAAGGGTGGGGTTACCCTTCATAGGGTGGCTTATTGATATACTTCCTATATCTCCAGAGATCTATGATAGCATGCGTTTGATAGGTATCATTTTGGCCTTCACTGGTCTTATTGGTTTTCAAACACGTTGGACCTTAAAGCTATATATTCCCGTTGCCTTCTATCTGTGGGCTGTTCCTTGTTTTTTTGGAAAATTAAACCACAACCAAATACTACTTTGGATTCCTATTATACTTGCCTTTAGTCAATGTAGTGCTGTATGGTCGGTAGATGCCATTATCAAAAAACTCAGAAAAACATGGACACCGCCTGAAAAATCAGTGCTATACGGATTGCCTCTTACATTGATATGGATTCATCTCGCAATGATTTACTGCTTTTCGGGCCTCCATAAACTCTGGGATACAGGTTTGTTCTGGGGACTTAGCGATAATATTATCAATCAAATTCAATTAGAATGGGTAGAGAACTATGACGTGACTTCTGCTATACGAATGGACAAATATCCCATACTCCTGCGCACTGGAGCGATAGGCGTTATACTTTTTGAAATAGTATATCCACTTTTTTTAATAAAACCCACCCTTCGCTTCATTAATTTCATAGGTGCGTGGTCATTACATCTTACGGCTGGATACCTCATGAATATTGATTTTACTCATTTAAGAATTACGCATGTATCTCTTATAAATTGGATTCATCTTAAACGTATAAAGTTCTTGAAAGTCATCAAGATTCCTACTCCAAAAATAGCCCAAGAATATAATTCTTTAAAATCCCTAACCAAACTACCCATTTTTTATGCTGGGCTTATTTTAGTGACTGGAAATTTGATTTTTGGAATTGCTGGTATCAGTTCGTGGCCTTTTTCTGATTACCCCTCATACTCTGGGGTGGTGGAGAACACGGTTCAAGTAATAAAAATAGACGCTTATGACCAAAATGGCCAACAAACAGACGTAAAAGCTCTTGGACAAGAACAATCATTCCGATGGGAAAACATCAGGCCTTTTGAAACCGAAATTGCGCATACTTTCAAACAAGGGGATACGGTCCTTCTGCAAGAAAAAATTGAAAGTTATTGGAAGCTTTGGACATCGAAGGTGCAGGGGCTTGATGCGATAGAAAAAGTAACCATGACCCTAGAAACCACGTCGCTTGTTCCTGAAGAAAGACATATTATTTTAGACGCTCAAGTATTAGGGACCCTTAACAAAAATCAATCAATGAGAGAGTGATGGATCCTATAGCAATCATATCGACCAATGCCCATAAATACTCTGAGACGTTTATTCATCGTCAGATTCAAGAACTATCCATGCCCATTGTTTTATACACGGACGGATATCTCCCTGCCCGAATAAGTCTTGATCGAGGACAAACATCGCAATCCATTCCTAAAGCATGGTGGCAATCCTCGGATGCGGCTACGCTTTTAAAAAAATCCTTGCTAAAGCATAAAGTCAAAGCCATTTTAGCACAATACGGTCCTTCAGGAGTGGCCGTTATGGAAATTTGTAAAGATTTGGACATCCCTTTAATTGTTCACTTTCATGGCTATGATGCCTTTAGAAATGACATCCTCAGTAGTTATGGCAATCAATATGCCGAACTTTTCAAAATTGCCACTGCCATCATTGCAGTTTCCGATCCTATGGAAACACAGCTAAAAACCCTAGGGTGTCCTTCAGAGAAACTACACAACTTCATATATGGGATAGACACGGATCTTTTTTGTCCCGATGCAACAGTAGCTAAAAGAACAAATCACTTTGTTGCTTGTGGCCGTTTTGTTTCCAAAAAGGCACCGCTGCTCACCTTAAATGCTTTTGCAGCAGTAGTACAATCGCATCCCTCGGCGAGACTCACCTTCATTGGGGATGGGGAATTACTTGAAGCGACAAAGCAGCTTTCTAAAAAACTGAACATTTCCGAAAGTGTGGACTTTACAGGGATTCTACCGCCGGCTAGGGTTGCTCAGGCATACCAAACTGCCAGCTGCTTTCTACAACATTCTGTGACTACAGAAGATAATGATAGTGAAGGCACACCGCTTACCATCTTAGAGGCGATGGCTTCAGGCTTGCCTGTGATTGCCACAATACATGGAGGGATTCCTAAAGTAGTTGATCATGATGTAACCGGATACCTAGTGCCTGAAAATGACATGGAACAAATGATCTCATACATGAAAAATATGCTTGACAACTCAGAGCAAGCGGCTCAAATGGGACGTGAGGGAAGTAAAAAAGCAAGAGATCATTTCACAAAAGAGATATACCTAAAGAAACTAACTAAGCTCATAGAAAATTGCATAGGTTAAAAACAATTGTATTTTTGTTAAAAAGGTTCATTCAAAATGAAGAAAATTATAGTTCTAGGTGCTGGTGGTTTTATTGGAAGCCATTTAGTGCGAAAACTTAAGAGTCTAGGACACTGGGTAAAAGGAATTGACCTTAAATATCCAGAGTTTTCAAAATCCCCAGCAGACGAATTTATTATTGGTGATTTGCGATCTTACGACCTCTGTAAAGAACATCTCACCTCTGCTATAGACGAAATATACCAACTTGCTGCCGACATGGGTGGTGCTGGCTATCTTTTTACAGGCGAAAATGATTATGCCGTGGTACATAACTCGGCGATGATCAATCTCAACGTAACAAAATGTGCCATTGACAACCACATCAAAAAAGTATTCTTTTCATCTTCGGCCTGTATCTATCCCAAAATAAACCAACAAGACCCAAACAATCCTAATTGTGAAGAATCCTCTGCGTATCCAGCAGATCCAGACAGTGAGTATGGTTGGGAAAAATTATTTTCTGAAAGGCTCTATGCTTCTGCCCACAGAAACCACAATATTGAGATTCGGATCGCACGCTTCCATAACGTATATGGACCCGAAGGCACTTTCCAATCTGGCAAAGAAAAAGCGCCAGCCGCACTTTGTAGAAAGGTAGCAAACGCACTCTCTACGGATACTATTGAAATTTGGGGCAATGGCACACAAACACGCTCTTTTTTATATATCGATGATTGTATCCGTGGTATATTACAACTTATGGATTCAGACTATAGAGCGCCTCTCAATATTGGTTCTGAAGAAATGGTGAGTATCAATGCCCTAGCACAACTCATCATCCAAGATTCTAAAAAAGTAATCACTCTTCGCCACATTGACGGGCCCATTGGAGTCATGGGTAGAACATCAAATAATGACAAAGTAACAGCAACAATAGGCTGGAAACCCAGTGTTTCCTTACAAGAAGGAATTGCAAAAACCTATGCGTGGATTGCACAAGAAGTGCAGCAACCCATAAACGTTTCGTAGCTATTTTTCCTATGCATTCCTCAGACAACGCCCCGTATATTTCCTTTGTAGTTACTTCTCGCAATGATAATCATGGAGGAGACATGACCAAGCGCATGCGCATCTTTACCAAAGGACTCATCCATCAATGCAATGCACATAAACTGCGAAGCGAACTTGTATTTGTAGAATGGAATCCAATCCCAGGAAAGCCCTATTTAAGTGAAGTGCTCCCGGAGCCTAAAGACGGAGATTACCTAACGATCAGATATATTAGAGTTCCTAACGCCATTCATAGCACCCTTAATTTTCATGAACGGCTTCCCATTTTTCAGATGATTGCAAAAAATGTGGGCATTCGAAGATCTGAAGCTCCTTTTGTAATCTGCACAAATGTCGATTTACTTTTCTCCGATGTTCTTTTTGCTTTTTTGGCAGAGAAAACATTACAAAAAGGCTATTTCTATAGAGCCAATAGATGTGATATCCCCAATACGATTACCGAGGATATGACCGTCAGCGAGCAGCTTGACTTTGCTCAAAACAAACTTACCAAACGCTTAGGAAAGAACGGTCACGATAGCATTTTTCGCGATAGCCAAGGCGTTTTCTTTAAATACTGGATACTACGATTATTTCTTCCCTTCATACGGGTTATTAAAAAGCTGTTATTTTCAAAGGAGAGAATACTATTGGACCAACTAGATATGGATGCTTGTGGGGATTTCACCTTAATGAGTAAAGAAGATTGGGTAGACATAGACGGTTATGTTGAATTGGAAATGTATTCCTTGCATATTGATAGTATGGGATTGATGGCCGCTTTCGCGAAAGCAAAAACACAAATAGTATTACCTCCTGACGCCTGTACCTATCACATTGCACACACTGGAGGTTGGGAAATTAACGATCCTATAGAGAAACTTATATTTTTTAGTAAATTCCCTACCTTAGAATGGTGGACCGTCTGGCAATCAGGCATTAAAATCATCGAAGAAAAACGTAATTTTGACATTAACACTGAAGATTGGGGACTCAACAATTCTCAGCTTGAAGAAATTACTCTGAATACATGGAAGAAACAATAGGTATTATTGGGGTAGGCAGACTAGGACTCTGTTTAGCGCTCAATCTTGAAAAATCAGGATATGCTGTAACAGCCGTAGACAAGGATCAAGACCATATTACCAAAATCAACAGTAAAACCTTAATTTCTCCAGAGCCTGAACTTACCCAGTATTTAAATGCCGCTCGTCAATTAAAGGCAAGTACCAATATACAAACTGTTTGTAAACCGTCCATCACCGTAATTTTTATTTGTGTGCCAACTCCTTCATTACCCAATGGAGCTTTTGACACTTCGTATATAACCTCCATTTGCGACGAACTCATTGCACTTGGAGCTGCAAAGCAAACCACACACCTTATCATCAATTCTACAGTAATGCCCGGTGTTTGTGATGATTTACAGAAAAAAATGACGCCTTACAATTACACGATTTCGTATAACCCTGAATTCATAGCACAAGGAAGTATTATAAAAGATCAACAATACCCGGATCAAGTATTGATAGGAGCGTTCGATAGAAATGTAGGAATTATTGTTGAAGGAATTTACAAAAAGATGTGCCTGAACAGTCCGAGATATAGTCATATGACTCCGACGGAAGCCGAAGTCACCAAGATTGCCGTTAACTGCTTTTTAACCACTAAAATCGCCTTTGCAAATGCGATTGGAGATCTCACAAAGACCCTTGGCGGAAACGAAAATAACGTACTCGAAGCCATAGGGTCAGACCAACGCATTGGACACAAATTCTTAGGATATGGATACGGTTATGGCGGGCCCTGTTTACCACGGGACAATCGGGCCCTGGGCGTAGCTGCTTCGGAGGCTGGCCTGCAACTACCCCTAAGTACAGCTACTGATCTATCCAACCAATTGCACACGGAGTTTCAATCAAAAGCATTGAAACAAACAACAGCTAAAAACATTCCTATCATTTTTGAAAACTTGGCCTACAAATCGCATAGTAATATCATCGAAGAATCGCAAAAACTAGCCGTTGCTACCTCTATTGCTAAAGACGGATATACCGTTACGCTCAAGGACACTGAGGAAGTCCTTTCCCAAATAAAAGAAATACACGGCTCGCTTTTTTCCTATATTACCAGATCATGAAAGATATCGCGATTGTTGTTGTTGCATTTAATAGGCCACTTGCCTTAAAACGTCTTCTACATAGCATTTCGCAAGCAACATATACGGCTACAGCCATTCCTTTGTATATCTGTATTGATGCCTCTCATGATGACAATAGTACAGAAGTACTTCAAATTGCCGAAGCATTTTCTTGGACGCATGGCACAAAAAACATTCGAAAGCAACCCACACATATTGGACTTAAAGATCATATTCTGAAATGTGGAGATCTAGTCTCCACGCATGACGCCATTATTGTATTGGAAGACGATCTTTATGTGTCACCACACTTCTATGCCTATGCTCAAAAAGCCGCCAACTACTATACAGATGAGGACAAAGTGGCTGGCATCTCTCTTTTTACCTATGAGTATGACGAGAGTGCCTTTTATCCATTTGAACCCTTAAACGATGAAAGTGATGTCCATTTTATTCAGGTTCCCTCATCCTGGGGCCAATTATGGACACAGGATCAATGGTTTGCCTTTAAGTCATGGATGGAAAGCAAAAGCGATACGACACTTTCAAACTTACCCACATATGCACAAGCTTGGGGAGCGCATTCTTGGAAAAAGTATGCAATGAGCTATCTCATCGATACGGATCGCTACTTCGTGTTCCCGAATACTTCGTATACTGTAAATTTTGAGGAAAAAGGCACTAATAGTTCCCAAACGGGTTTATTCATCTCAAAAATGGAGCTCACAGAAGCTCCAAAAATGCTACAATCCTTTACAGCTTCCAGAAGTGTCTACGACGCTTATTTTGAAATGATTCCGCACTGCATGAACCTATGGAACCCTCAATTAAAGCAACATGACTATACGGTTGATTTAAAAGGACAGAAACCACAGGAACATATTTTGACTCCCTTTGTCCTGACGTCCAGAAAAGGAGAGCGTCCCATTGTTTCTTTTGCAGCGACCCTTCACCCTTTAGAGCAAAATATAGCATTGTCATTAGAAGGATACATTCTTGGGCTCTACCCGAAGGACACCATAGTACAAACAACTTCATCTAACATGCTTTTGCATTATCTGCCATTGCAGTTACTAAAAGAAACACAGCAGTACGCATTGCAAACGGTAACTTTTGATGTTGTGATACCCGTCCTTCAATTAGATCAACTGGCATTGCAAAAAAGCATCCAATCGATTGCTACACAAACCAACCCCTTTGAAATTATTGTGATGTGTACCAAGGTTTCATTTGGGGACGTTTCCGCTTTCGCGAAAGCGAGCAAGACCCCTTTCAAAGTAATCTGTTCAGAAAGCAACGAACTCTCAAAACTAGTATTCGAAGGGCTTTCTCAAGGAACCTCAATGATCCAAACATGGATTCATCAAGGGAACACCTTTACAAAGGACACTTTCTATAGAATCGCCCAAGCCTGTACGACCTTTCCAACGACCTCATGGTGGAGCGGTCTCGACGCATCTTATGAGAACACTGAATATCTCAATATAAATACCGCTTCGTTGCGTTGGTCATCGACTCAAATAAACCAACTTAGAAAAGAGAAGCAGTGGGAACGTACCCAAGGCCATTTTTATAGAAGTAACGTGTTTCAGGTGAGTAGTTTACATGAAACAAACGCCCTTCTTTTCCCAGAAGATGTCCCGCTAACAGTTATTGCACTTCCGCTAGTTGTCAAACATAACATCCAATCTTCATCCAATCACAAGGCTTCATTAGGATTTTTCAATAGGATTCCCTTATATTTCTTTACTAAAAACGTTCCCTTTTTTAGAACTATATATCGAGAAATGAATCATCTGCCTCCCATTATTAGACTGGACCTTACTCACGATACGTTTTATTTTGAAAACTACTAAATGAGAAAGAAGCTACTATTTAATGTATCCATATATTTTGGTATTTTCATGCTTGCTGTGTTACTATACAGTAATACGTTCACCCACGAATACGCCTACGATGATGCTATTGTAATCACCCAAAATGATAGAGTACAACTCGGTATAGAAGGAATCCCTTCCCTTTTCAAAAACATTAAAGGCGGCGAAACTCAGTATCGCTATGGATATAGACCTGTCACTTTAACAAGTTTTGCACTGGATTCAGAATGGTTTCTCCTAGAACCAGGCCCCAGTCATATTATTAATACACTGTGGTACGGGTTTCTATGCTGTCTTATTTTCTATTTTTTACAACTTCTCTTTCCCAAAAGCACCCTCTGGACAACGATAGCGATTACTTTGATCTTTATCGTGCATCCCATACATACAGAAGTAGTCGCAAATATCAAAAGTAGAGATGAGATTTTAATGATGGTTTTTGGAATCTCTTCTGCCATCTTTTTTCTTCACTATCTCAATGCCACAAAAAATCGATGGCTTTGGAGTATCCTAACAATCCTTGCGATAGTCCTCTCTTTTCTTAGCCGGGAGAATGGATTGGTATTTGGAGGTATTTTAGTTTTGATTGCCTTCTTGCGATATACTCAAAAACAAAGCAGCTTCAAGGAAGCCTTCTGGATTCCTAGTAGTATCATCCTACTTTTAATTGGCATTCGATACATATCGTATTCTGATCTTATATTCACAGACAAGTCGGTTGCCCTTTCTATACAAGGAACCTTTGTTGAAGAAGGGTTTCTAGGAAATCCTATTACAGATCTTACGAGTATTTTTGACATCCTCCCAAACACACTTTTTATACTCTTAAACTATCTCAAATTATTAGTCTATCCACATCCACTGGTTCACGATTATGGATACGGATACTCTCAGCTCGTAGGCTGGAACAATGTATGGGTTTGGGTCAGTGTTATGCTACACATAGCCATCCTATACTTCCTAGTCAAGACACGCAAAAAATGGGGGATGGTACAAGTAGGTATCATCTTCTACTTTATTTCGATTGCTCTTTTCACACATCTATTGCAAGTTACTCCAGATTATATGGCAGAAAGATATCTTTTTGTCCCTTCTTTAGGCTTTGCCATTGTTGTTGTTACACTATCTAAACAGGGAATTTCATGGTTCCAAGGGCGTTTAAAAAAGAATGCATCTAGGGTACTTATATATAGTACAGTCGTTGTACTTGTTGGAATATTGACCACAGGTTTTATGGCTACGCGCAATAGGAATTTGGCGTGGAAGAACAACTTGACGCTTTTTAAAGCCGATAGCAAAGTACTCACAAATGGGGCCCGATTCAATTATAACTACGCACTTGCGCTCTATGAATCTAGTCAGGCATCAAGATCCTTAGCTATGAAAGACAGTATCCTTTCATACTATGAAAAAAGCATTGCTATCTCCAAGAGATCCTTTAAAAGCATGCTAGATTATGGAAAAACGCTGGAAGAATTTGGGCAGCGAGATAAGGCGGTAGCGATCTTTAAAGAGAGTATTCTTCTCAACCCTAAAAATGTATCGGCACAGATATTACTCGCATCCTCTTTTTTTGAGCAACAACAATATCAGCAGTTGATTGACCATAGTCAAAAAATGCAAAAGGACGGTCTGACACATCCAGACATTGTTTATCTCGAAGGAGCTGCTCTGGTGCAATTAAACCGACCTGAAGAAGCATTGAAAACACTGCGTAAAGGTCTTATGACACAACCCAGAGAAAGTGTTTATTTTAATTTGCTATCTGACTTAGAATATTTTCTTGGAGACAAAACAATAGCACGAGCGCATTTACAAAAGGCTGTCGCGCTAGCCCCAACCAATGCTGACCTACAAAAAAAGATGAATATCCGTTACCCTACACCTAATTCCGAAAATTTGAAACTATTGAATACACAGTAGTTATCTCAATTTTTGGTTTATATTTGTGTGTAAAAAACAAACCAAAATCATGATTGAAACTACTTTATCCAGGGGGATACTAAAGTACTTTTACCTCCTCTTCTTTCTGTGTGCTACGGCCTTTACGGTCCAAGCGCAGACTGTTACCAAAACATTTAATGCTCCAGGCTCGATCACGGTCGATGGCAGTGGTAATTATTCAATTGCGCTTCCTTCTGTGAACTTTGCTGCGGCAGATTTTACACCCGGAAACACGATAGTAAGCGATGTAAACGTTAGTATCTCTTGGGCAAAAACAGATGGTTCATGTGCGGCACCTGGCGTAGGACCTTCATTTCATGGTGAAACGTCTTTTAGAGTAAATGGCCCTACAGGAAATCAGGTAATTCTTGTGCAACCTGGAACTTATACGGGTAACGCTACTATTTCCACAGTAACCACTGCTTTTAATCAAGGCTCTCCAATTGCTGGTGGTGCAACACCTATCAGTGGAACTTTTGGACCTAATAATGGAAATTTAGATACCTTTAATAATCTTCTTGCTCTTGGCAACTGGAATATTTCTGCAGGTGATAATGGAGGTGGAGATCCATTATGTATTACAGGCTATTCTATAACCGTAACTGCAATAGCAGATACAACGCCTCCGGTAATAACCTGTCCTGCAGCGATTACTATAGCATGTGACGCAAGTATACTCCCTGCTAACACAGGCACGGCCACAGCAACAGATGATACAGATCCTGCTCCGGCAATAACATTTTTGGATGTTGTAACACCAGGTGTTGGTAACAACTCTGTAATTACGAGAACGTGGACCGCTACAGATGCAGCGACAAACGCTTCAATGTGTGATCAAATTATTACAGTGACTGATACAACCGCTCCAGTGATTACATGTCCTGCAGATCTTACTGTAGAATGTGATGCTAGTACTGCACCTGCAGATACAGGAAGCGCAACAGCAACTGATAACTGTGACATGGCTCCAGTAATCACTTTTGTTGATGTAGTTGTAGCAGGTGTTGGTA
>JBLHXM010000031.1:0-29943 GCA_047630395.1 Dokdonia sp. | reverse complement strand
GCTTTAAGCGAAAATAGGAATAAAAGTGCAGACGAAGTAAGAAAGCCGTTGTTTGAAAATCAAGGTTGAGACATCAAGGGAGGGTGGCTGTGCTGTATTTTAATTCAGGAAACCTCTTTTATGAGTACGTAGGCCTACGTAATTTTTGACATGCATACGTATTTCATAAGAGTGCCGTCGAGAGTATATTAGCAGTACTAAAGCAGTATGCTTTGGTGCAACTATTCAGTTGGGGGATTGAATATTTAGAAGAGAGCGGTACTTTGGTGCTGCTTTTTTTTTGCCTCAAGTTCAGATACAACGTTTCTTAAAATAGGCAAGGAAAAATATCAATCGAAATGGCTATCTTCAGGACTCAAAAAAAACCTTGAAATACCCCTTATGAAAGGACTATTCCTGCTCGTTTTTCTCTTTATTACACACTTGATTTATGCCCAGACGGGAAATGTATATCACGAAGTTTTCAGTAAAAAAGACGGTTTAGTAATCGATGTCCCTTCATCCATCGTTTTTGACGATGATGGTTTTCTTTGGATAGGAGGAACTAGTTTGGACACAAGGGCAATTATATACGCCAGCGAGCCCCTAGTAATTCAGCGGTTTAATGGCAATGTCTTTCACAATATACTTTTACCAATAGAAGAGAAGGAGATTCGTGGTGTGGCACAAATCTATAAGCGCTCTGATGGACAGTTTTATATTATATGCGAGGGATTAAATGAAACGGTCAAACTGTATCTTTTTAATCCAAGGTCAACAGAGTTTATTGAGGTTCCTATCGATTGGAGTCAAGCGATTGCCAGAAATGTCTCTAATATTTATTTTTATAAAGGGGAAGAATATCTTCTTATTCAAAGAGATCGAACGATCTCTGTAAATAAATTGAAACCTACGCTAGGTATCGAAGAGCTTTTCACCTTTACAAGTAATGAGAATAAGTTTAAAGTAGATAACAAAAGTGTTTTGATGCTTTATGAGGATTTTCTCATTATAAGTGATGACAATTTTCCTATTACCTTTTTGGACTGGCAAGGCACTATTTTACATCGATATGCTTCGGATACCTTTTTAAGGACTCGGGATATCATGACAAAAAAATTCTGGATTGAAAATAGTTTTTCTCATGATGATAAACAGTATCTCTTCATTGACGATAAACCACAATTGTATGAAATCGATACAGAAAATTATCGTGTTATTCCAAGCAAGATTCCCAACACCTCATTTGAGGCCTCTTCTTCTAAAGGAATTAATGATGCGCAAGGGAATCATAGGGTGATTAAGGCTCAAGACGATGCTCTGCTGTTTTATGAACTTAGTGAAAACGGATTTAAAAAGACTTTTGAAGCTTCTGTTTTTAAGGGGGCGCCTACATTCTATGGGCTGTCGAAAGATTTGACAAAAGATCTTTGGTTAATTACAAACCAAAGCGAGTTACACTATTTTAAATTTCCATCTGATAAGGTGACCCATTATCTAAGTGATTATGGAATGCGTGTGGTGAAAGATTGGGATGAAGATCATTATCTCGCTGCCTCAGATGCGCATGGCTGGTTTAAGATTCACAAACAGACACAGCAGGTATCTAAACTGATCTTTGAAGAAAATGGCGCGCTGTATTCTCCCAAATATACTGTAAACGCCTTTGTAGAAGGGGACATCGTTTGGAGTAATAGTTTGGGAAATGTTTTGAAGATAAATAAGAAGAGCATGACCTCCGAGGCGTTTAGGCATTACCCAGTATCCTCTATGATACGCCCTGATGACAGCACTATTTTTTATGGAACCCATCGATATAATCTGATGTCTTTCAATACAAGGACCAAAGAACATAAAGCTTTGTTGAAGACTGCTTCTTTAGATATTGATGGTATGGACATTTCTATGGATAAGCGCACGATTGTGTGTGCTACTGATAAAGGGATCTTGACCTATGACCGCACAGATAAGACACATCAACTTCTTGGTAAAGAGGTTCTTGATGATCCTTTTCTACTGATGATGACAAAGCATCCTAAAGGAGGTTATTTATTTGGTTCTCGCAAAGGGAATATCTATAGCTATACCTTGGGAGGAGTGCCAAAAAAAGTATATTCGGATGAGCAAGAGGCGGGTATAGGGACTGTTCTTTTTGATGATAATGGTTCCTGGTGGATTTATACTTTTAATGGGCTTGTGGTCTTTAATCCAGTCGATAATTCGACCCGAAGGTTCTCTGTAAAAGATGGGTTGAGTCATAATGAAGGGAACAGACACAGTGCTTTCAAAACGGAGGAGGGAATGTTTTTTGGGTCTTTGAAAGGCCTCAACTTTTTTAATCCTTCAGATCTAATACAAGCACAAAGAAATGACCGACTGGAGTTATTGCGTGTACGACAGTTTGATACAAAGATCAACGCATTTAAGGAGTCATTAGATAGGAGCGCTTTCGCGAAAGCAAAAAAAATCATATTGCCTGCAGAGAATAGAACCTTAGAATTAGATTTTAATCTGACCAGAGCAGACGTTACGAGAGAAGAAACGTACAGATATCGTTTGAATGAAGGGGAATGGGTGGATTTAAAATCCACAACAAATATTCGGTTCCCAAATCTTGAATCGGGCACGTACAATCTTGAAATAGGAGCGCTAGATTTTTCTGGAAGACCTATTGGGGATTTACTGGTAATTCAAGTAATTGTACGGAATTTTTTCTATAAAACGGGATGGTTTTATTTGTTGCTGTCGCCTCTCTGTATTGTGTTACTTGGATGGATGCTATATCAGTTAAAATTGCGGTCTGATATGCAAGTTGCATTTGCTCAAAATCTAATGCAATCCCAAGAAGAAGAACGCACTAGAATCGCTAAAGAATTACACGATAGTGTAGGGCAACAACTGACCTTAATCAAACGGAAGGCACAGCGGTCACAACAAGATGAGATAGCACAACTCACCAATAGAACGCTGGAAGAGGTGAGGTCTATCTCCAGAGGATTGTATCCGGCACTCTTGAAACAATTAGGGCTTACAGGAAGTATTGAGCAGTTGTTTTTAGAAATTGATGAACAAACGGATTTGTTTGTTTCTGTAGATGTTGTTGATGTCGATGTATATTTTAATGCTCAAGAATCACTGAATCTGTATCGATTTATTCAGGAAAATGTGACCAATGTTATTAAACATGCTCAGGCAACTACCTTAGCAGTTCTAATAGAAAAGCGCGCCCATTACATAGGTGTTGAAATAAAGGATAATGGCCGTGGATTTAATAGTGCTGAAAGACTCAGGCAGAATTCCTTGGGTTTAAAAACCATGCAAGAACGTATTAAGATGTTAAAAGGAATCTTTACATTAGAGAGCGGAATAAACACAGGCACTTTAGTTTCAGCCGAAATCCCCATCAAACGATGAAAATAGACAAAACACTTCTGGTAGCAGATGATCATCCCATGTTACTCAAGGGCCTCGTAAGTGCACTCGAAGATGCAGGTTATAATGTTTTATCGGGTGCAGCAAATGGAGCTGAAGCGCTGGGGATTATAATTGAAGAAAATCCCACGATCGCCCTGCTAGATATAGAAATGCCCATTCTTACAGGTTTTGAAGTGATTCGGAAATGTCAAGAGATGAAGTTATCGACTCGTTTTATTCTCCTTACTTCTCATAAAGAAAAAGGTTTTGTGCTCAAGGCAAAAAAGCTAAATATCTCAGGGTATTTGCTCAAAGATGAGCCTTTTTCAGAAATAGAAAAATGTATAAATGAGGTGTGTAATGGAGGCACCTACTTTAGTACAACCTTTGATAAAGTATTCGAATCTGAAATTACACCACAACTTGATAAAATCAAATTTCTTTCTCCCTCCGAAAGAACGATTGTACGATTAATTGCTCAAGAGAACTCCTCCAAAGAGATTGCAGATTTGCTGAGCATTTCGCTGCGTACTGTCCAGAAGCACCGTGCAAATGTTATCGCAAAATTAGACCTTGAAGCTGGTGTAGATTCCTTAACTATATGGACCCGAGAGCATCGATATCTTATTCTGTCTTTATAGGTACAAACGAAGTTCTATTTTCTCATACGTAACAGTGTGTATCTTTTGCGCGCGCCTAAGTATCTCTTCTCGTTAGTATATGGTAAAGTTGTGATTTACAAGTCATAATGTCACCATTAATGAGGTGGCTGCTGCTTTTTATCCCTATGCTTTTTTTGATCCAAAAATCACGAATATTGAAAATGGGAAACCCAATATATACCGCCCAGATTTGTTCGAAGAGTACTTAAGACGTACCAAGGAAATCGTAGGGTATATTGCTTTTTTTAGGGAGCAAGAAGAAAAAACAAAGACGGAGTAATTCCTGAAATGGGGATTCACTAAAAAACATGTCACTTTATCAAAATATACGTATTACTACGTATATTTTGGACGTAGGTATGCTGTAAATTTGCTATAATAAAAATATTCAGTTGGGGGATTGAATTTTTTAATTTAAAGGGTAATTACTTCGGTAGTTACCCTTTTTTATATCAATGGGAATACGTGTGTGTACGTTTAGAAGGTAACGGAGAATCACTTTTTTTGTAGGGTGTTATGAAAACCTAATCGCTATACGTTCTATAGTGTTTGTTTTGAGTGTGAAATGTGAGCGAGACCGCTTCTGTTTCTTGGCAAAACTAGAGAGGGCATTACCGTCTCTTTTATCTTAAATATCAGTGCTTTTTAGTAGCCAAAATCTTCTTTAATCTTTGCAGCACGATCTAACATAAGGTCCTTAGTAATAAAACTAATTTCCTCTAGCAAATAACCATTTTGATACGTACGCATAGCTTTTTTTGTCTCCCCGGTCTTCTCCAATGCGAGTGCTAAATAATAATTTCCTAACATCGTCTCTGGATACTGGGTACGTGCTAGTTTGCCAAGTCTTTCAAGACTTTCCCAATCAGAACGTTTTTCTATTGCTGTAGAGGTAGCGACAAAGTCATTCACACGAATCGTAGCATCGAGGCCAAAAAGTTCTTTAACCGTAGCGTACTTTTGAACCAAATAATCGTAGGGAGAACCTGGTAAATTCAATAGGGTCTCTTTGTATTCTTTCTTGCTAATGGGTCTATAGATAGAAAATATGTTTTCTAGGGCCATAGGGATCGCTCGGCCCACCATAGAATAATGCGTCGCGCCGTCAAAATTGTCATAGAAATAGCGCAAGTTCTCATTTCCAATAGCTTTCAATTGGTTGTCTAATTCTTTGATAGGCTCTCGCAGTACTTTGATGTCTTCTGTGCCCGTAGCTAGATAATAAAATATCTTTTGTTTTGAAGCGCCTAAACGATCGACAAGACGCTCGTCCATAAGTGGTGCCAAGTCTGGACTAATAGAAACATATCCTTGAAAAAGGGTGGGTTCCTTCATTAAATAGTAGTTGATGAAGCTAGCGGTAAGATCGTGACCTACGGCTATTCTAAAGTTGGCTGTGCGGTAGTTTTCATCTAAATAAGGCATAAGTTCAAGCCCCACAAACTCAAAGAATGCTGCTCCTGTTTCCGTTGGCAGAAAGCTAGTGTCGTCGTAGAAGGTGTCATCGTCCCGTGTCTCATCTTGTAATATGCCCACAACAATTACATCAGGCATTTCCTCCCAGTAACTGTAAAAATCAACATTTCCGGCGACGGGTTCAAAAAGGTAATCACCGTCCATAACTACAATAATGGGATAGTACTTTTCACTATTTCCATCGTAGTTTCGAGGGAGCTGTATTTTTAATTGACGTTTCCCTCCCAATCGGTCGGATTCAATCTCACGATATTGGGTTTGTGCGGTAAGGGATTTCGCGAAAGCGAAAAAACAGAGAAAGGCAAGTAGGATTCCTTTGTTCATGTGGGGTATGATTTTTTAATGAAGTCCTAAAATACAAAATTTTATGAGGCTACTTTCGTGCGTAAGGCAAAAGCGAGATAGCAAATACCGCCAACAAGGACGTTAAAGATGGTTTGAGACCCCCAAATGATCCAGCCAAAGGTTATCCCATCGGTATCGAGAAAGCCAAAAAAGGAAAACACTCCTGCCATGGCAAGTGGGTATAGCCCCATACCTGCGTTGGTCGCACTCATAGAAAAGGCGCCAATCACGAAGGCAGCGAGAATAACTCCCAGAGAAACACCTGCAAGACCAGGTACCGTTAAGGTCATGATCCAAAACATGGCGATGTACATGCTCCAGATGAAAAGGGTATGCAAGATAAAGGCCATATTTTTTTTCATGTGCAGAATACTGCGTACACCTTCGAGGACGCCAAGTCCGAAATTTCGAATTTTGAGAATGAAAGGATGCGATGAATTTTTGAGAATACGGATACCAATAATTCCTCCTGCGAGTAGTGCAGACAAAGCTATGATCGAGGGAATTGGATTCGCACTTGTTTTAAAATAATCAAGGAGCTCATTGGACTGTAAAACAACCGCCGCAGTCATTATTAAAATAAGCATCACTAGATCGGCGATGCGCTCTGAGATGATGGTTCCAAATGCTTTCTCAAAAGGGATTTTTTCCGATTTGCTAATAACAACCCCTCTCAAAACCTCACCAGTACGCACGATAAAAGTATTGGCAAAATAGGCAATCATTACTGCCGAAAAACTATTCCAAAGCGAGGGTTTGTGCCCCATAGGCTCTAGTATAAACTTCCAACGGTAGGCCCGCGACAGATGACTTAAAAGTCCAAACACGAGTGATATTAGTAACCAGAGGGGATTGGCTTTTTTAATAGCCTCCCACATGTCTGTCCGTTCTTGAGGCGTCATTTCGCTTAGGGAATACCACATTAAGAGTATCCCAATAAGGGGAAGTGTAATTTTAAGGGCGGTTCCTATGTGCTTTTTATTTGCCAAATTAACGCAGCAAATTAGTTTCCTCGTTTGGAAAACAAAGAGTAGGTTTGAACTTCTTGGCTTCTTCCAGTTCCATAAAAGCGTATACGATCAGAATCAGGATATCGCCTTTGGCAACTTTACGAGCAGCAGCACCATTCAGGGTGATTTCTCCACTCTTGCGAGGTCCTGGAATTGCATAAGTTTCTAGGCGTTCTCCATTGGTGACGTTTACAATCTGTACACGTTCCCCCTCAATGATATTTGAAGCATCCATCAGGTCTTCATCAATAGTGATACTACCGATATAGTGCAGTTCGGCACCTGTAACTTTAACGCGATGAATTTTTGATTTTACAACATTTACTAGCATGGGGGCAAAGATAGTTTTTTAGTGAATACTAATTGTCGAGAATAAGACCATTAATAGTTAAGTGCAATGTTATCAATGAGTCGTACATCCCCAGCATACACAGCTAAGAAAGCACGGTATTTTTGATGTTTACGCTTTCGCGAAAGCGATTGTAACCCAACAATATTTGCGATCTCAAAGTATTCGAGTTCGAGGCCTGGGGCGTTCTTAAATTGGTCAATAACCCATCTGTGTAATTGCGCAGCAGACATTGAGGTAAAGTCATTTTTTACCTGGGTGAGTACTTGATAAATAAATGGCGCAATGGCCAGCTGGTGATCGGTCAATCTAGCATTTCGACTACTCATTGCAAGGCCATCTATTTGTCTGTGAATGGGGCAGCCGATAATTTCAAGGGATAATTTTTCTTTTTGGACGAGCTTTTGAACGATCATCAATTGTTGAAAGTCTTTTTCTCCAAAAAAGGCTTTGTCTGGATTCACTTGTCGAAATAATAAGTTAAGTACGGTTCCTACGCCATCAAAATGACCAGGGCGATGTTCTCCTTCCATAACCTGTTCTAAAGCGCCAAAATGATACGCTTTAGACTGAATTTGTGCATTATATACGGTATTCGCTGAAGGAGCATAGACGATTACATTCTTTTTATAGGACGCAAGAAGTGCCATATCTGCATCAAGGGTGCGAGGATATTTTTCAAGATCCTGAGCCTTGTTGAACTGGGTAGGGTTTACAAAAATACTTACTACGATGAGCTCGCAATGCTCTAAGGCATAGTCGATAAGAGATAAGTGTCCGTGGTGTAATGCTCCCATAGTAGGGACGAAGCCAACTTTTTTGCCGCTTTCTTTTGCCGTTTGAACGGCCTCTTGGATGTCTAATTTGGTGGTGATCGCCTGCACTTTATCAAAACTTTAACGGGCTGCAAACTTAGCGTTTTAAGGGCAAAGTGCATAAAATTTAGTACTTTTGCGTGTTTTTTATACAATTTTAGCAATTAAGAATATAGCATATGAAAGATAAGAGGATATTGTACGTATCGTCTGAAGTGATTCCTTACCTCCCAGAGACCGAAATTGCCTCTATGTCGTTTGAAGCGCCTCAAATGGTCAATGCCAAAGGAGGGCAAATACGCATATTTATGCCGCGTTATGGCAATATCAATGAACGCAGGCACCAATTACATGAGGTGATACGCCTTTCGGGGATGAACTTGGTCATCAATGACTTTGATATGCCATTGATTATTAAGGTAGCATCTATTCCAAAGGAACGAATGCAGGTATACTTCATCGATAATGAAGAATATTTCAAGCGCAAGGCCACCTTTACAGATGAGGATGGAAAGCTTTTTGAAGATAATGATGAGCGAGCGATTTTCTTTGCAAAGGGAGTTGTTGAGACTGTCAAAAAATTAAATTGGTCTCCAGATATTATTCATGTACACGGATGGTTAGCTGCGTTATTGCCGTTATACTTGAAGAAATACTACGCAAGCGAACCGTTATTTAGTCAGAGTAAGATTGTGACTTCTGTATACAATCAAGGCTTTGAAGGTTCGTTAAATAAAGAGCTGATCAATAAGATCGCCTTTGATGGAATTGATCCATCAACCATAAAGGAGCTTGAAGATCCTACGTATCACAATCTAATGAGTGTCGCTATTAAAAATTCTGACGCAACCATTGTGGGTTCTGAGCATCTAGAAGAAAACCTTATGAAGTTGGTGAACACGACTAAAATTCCGGCACTTCCGTTTAAGAAGAAAGAAGAATTTGCAGCGGCTTATGAGGAGTTTTACACAACAAAAGTGTTACAAGAATAAAATATACTATGAAGATTTACAAATATACACTACGAGCTTTTGCTTGTGTTTTTGTGTTGGTACTTGCTGTGGCTTGTACAAATGATTTCGGTGATGTAGGAACGGGCCTTGTAGGTGTTGTTAATTTCGAAACCAGGCAGACAATGGAAATTGATGTTGTCGCGTATACTAAAACAATTGATGAAGGTGTTCAGACCAATGCACTCCCTGTGGGAGCTATGGGATTCTATAAGGATAATGTGTACGGTGAAACTACGGCTTCAGTGTTAACACAATTGGCCTTGTCTCGACTAGATCCAGTTTTTGGTGAAGCGCCAATTTTAGACAGTGCTTACTTCTCGCTTCCTTATTTCAGCAGGCTAGTGGAGAGAGATGATGACGGAAATGGAACCTATGAGTTAGATTCGATCTTTAGAAATACAGGTCCCATGAAATTGTCTGTATACAGATCTAATTACTTTCTAAATAATTTGGACCCAGAGACAGATTTTCAAGATCCAGCAGTCTACTATTCGAATGATATAGAGAATTTTGCAGGAATTGAGGGAGATCTATTATTTCAAATAGATGAATTTGTGCCGAGTAATGAAGAGGTTGTATTACGATCTATTGACAGTGTGTGTGATTCCGATCAAGGTTTCTTACGTATTGATACGACCTTCGTTCGAAGACCTCCTGAATTGAGAGTACGATTGGATTCACTCTACTTTACACAGAATATCATTGAAAGACAGGGAGATGAAATGCTCTTGAATCAGAATAATTTCAACGATTATTTTAGAGGTATTTATATCAAAGCAGAATCTATCGACAACAAAGGAAGTTATATCCTCTTTGATTACACGCAGGCAAGTCTGTCGTCGTTCTACAGATTTACAGGTTCTGATGATACTCCTTCAGATGACGGTGGAAGTACTTCGCAATGTGAGACCAAAAAGGGGTCTTTACGTTTAGGTCTTGGAGGTGTTCAAATTATAGATTTGGAAACAGAATATACTCCTGAGATTGAGGATGCATATACTCGAATAGATACTGTAAATGGAGATGAGAGTTTGTATTTGAAAGGAGGAGATGGAAGTATCGCTTTGATCGATCTTTTTGGCCCTGATTTTGATCAAGATGAAAATCAAGTGGAGGATCAGTTGGAAGCATTGCGCGCATGCAATGTCATAATTAATGAAGCAAACCTTATCTTTTATGTAGATCAAGAGAAGGTAGCGCCGGGAAGTGGTGTTGCAGAGCCAGAGCGTGTTTTTATCTATGATTTTGATAACAATGCTACGCTTATTGATGGTGAAATTGATCTAACGAGTGGATTTAATGGAGCTGTAGGGACACGTGTAAATCACTTAGGTCGTATCGTGAGAGATACGGAAGGAGATGAGTCTACGCCTGGAGTGAGTTATAGGATACGTTTGACGCAGCATATTAATAACATCATTAATAATGATTCCACCAATGTGCGTTTGGCTTTAGCAGTTACTCAAAATGTAACTACGCTAAATTCAGCAATTATTGGAGGTACGTTGGATGCAGATAGAGAAAATATTGAACGTCTTCCTGTAGGAACGGTCCTTTGTCAAGAAAGTACTATTCTTCATGGATCAAAGAGTCCTAATGAGACGAAACGTTTGAAGCTTATACTTAGCTACACTTTGACAGAAGAAATCGATCCAGATAGTGTTTGTGGTCGTTTGTTAGGATTGCGATAATTGTAAATTAGAAGGTATGTGCGGAATAGTTGGTTACATCGGATATCGCAAGGCGTACCCTATTGTATTGCAAGGGCTCGAACGTCTTGAATACAGAGGGTATGATAGTGCGGGAATTGCATTATATGACGGAACGGATCTAAAGGTTTCTAAAACCAAAGGAAAGGTTGCAGACCTTAAGGCGTGTCTTGAAAGTGAAATTTCAACGAATGGAACTATCGGAATAGGGCATACCCGTTGGGCAACTCATGGGGTGCCAAATGATGTAAATTCTCACCCACATTTGTCTAATTCTGGAAATATTGTCATCATTCATAATGGGATCATTGAAAACTACGATCCATTACGACAGGAATTACAGAAACGTGGTTATACATTTCAATCGGATACGGATACTGAAGTACTTGTCAATCTTATTGAAGATGTAAAGATCAATGAAGGTGTAAAGCTGGGGAAGGCAGTGCAAATTGCCTTAAACCAAACTGTTGGAGCCTATGCAATTGCTGTCTTTGATAAGACCAAACCCGATGAGATTGTGGTGGCTCGTCTCGGGAGTCCATTGGCTATTGGGGTAGGTGAAGACGAATTCTTTATCGCCTCGGATGCAACTCCTTTTATCGAGTACACAAACAATGCTATCTATCTTGCAGATGGAGAAATGGCCGTTGTTCGCAGTCATAAAAAACTTAAGATTCGTAAAATCAAGGATGATTCTTTGGTGGTCCCTTATGTACAAGAGCTACAACTTAATTTGGAACAAATTGAAAAAGGGGGCTATGATCATTTTATGCTCAAGGAGATTTATGAGCAACCGGATGCGATTACAGATACCTTCAGAGGGCGCATGCGCGTGAATGAAGGGATCATTAAAATGGCCGGAATTGATGATAATATCGATAAATTTCTGAATGCTCCACGTATTATAATCGTGGCTTGCGGAACGTCTTGGCATGCCGGATTGGTGGCCGAGTATATCTTTGAAGAGTTTGCGCGTATTCCTGTTGAAGTAGAGTATGCTTCTGAATTTAGATATAGAAACCCCATTATTAATAAAGATGATGTGGTTATTGCTATTTCGCAAAGTGGAGAAACAGCAGATACTATGGCCGCTATCAAGCTCGCTAAAAAGAGAGGCGCTTTTGTCTTTGGTGTTTGTAATGTAGTGGGATCCTCTATTTCACGGGAAACTCATGCAGGTGCTTATACTCATGCTGGTCCCGAAATTGGAGTCGCTTCCACCAAAGCATTTACAACGCAAATTACCGTACTTACCTTAATCGCTTTAAAATTGGCGAAACTAAAGGGAGCCATGTCTACTTCCGTATTTCATGCTTATTTACAAGAGTTAGAGCGTATTCCTTCAAAGGTGAAAGTAGCGCTCGAGATTAATGAACATGTGAAGTTTGTGGCAGAGCAGTATAAGGACGCACCTAATGCATTATATCTGGGCCGAGGATACAACTTTCCTGTTGCTCTAGAAGGAGCGTTAAAGCTAAAGGAAATCTCTTACATACACGCAGAGGGATATCCTGCTGCCGAAATGAAGCACGGACCGATCGCTTTAATTGATGAACAAATGCCAGTCGTAGTAATTGCGACCAAGCAGGGACATTATGAAAAAGTGGTAAGTAATATTCAAGAGATCAAAGCTCGTAGTGGTAAGATCATCGGCATTGTGACCAAAGGAGATAAAGAGGTAACAAAATTAGCAGATCATGTCCTCGAAGTTCCAGATACCATGGATGCGCTTACGCCACTTTTGACGACCATTCCATTGCAGTTATTTTCATATCACATTGCAGTAATGTTAGAGAAAAATGTTGACCAGCCTAGGAATTTAGCGAAGTCGGTTACTGTAGAATAAGTTAAGATTTCAGCTGACTCTTAATCTCATCTAAGGCTTCTTTTTCATTCCCTATTCCTTGTATTTCTTGATGGTTACCAGGGTCATAGTTTAAAAACCATTGTGAAATAATTTCTTGGATATATGGATACTTTTCCTGCAATATATGGAAACTCGTTGCGTCGATAGTACGGAGTGAAAAATCCATTGGGATTGCAATGATTTTATAATCTAGTTCACCATCGTCTATTAGCTTTAGCATCCCAATAGGAAGTACTTCCATAACCGTTCCTGTGGGAACACTTTCGCAAAGGATAAGAATATCTAGAGCATCGCCGTCGCCACCTTTGGCAGGGTCTGAAAACGTGCCAGGAATGAAACCGTAATTGGCTGGATAAGGCAGGTATTGAATTACACGATCCTTCCCATCTCGTTGGTCTACCTGAAATTGTTTTGAAGTCGTGTTGAATTCTATCTTTTTACTGGTGCCAGCTGGAATTTCTACCACCGCTTGAATAAGGTTATTGCTAGAATAGGCAGAAAGGTTATAAACGTTTGATTTTCCTTTTGTATGGCATTGAATACACAGCAGACCTATAAATCCAACAAGGCAGGGGGCAGTATGAAAACGATTTCGCATAAGCGTACTTTTAATAATGAGGTTTGTGGTGAATCAAATCAACACCTCTTACATACTTTGAATTTTTAGAAAGACGTGCACTAAGTTGCTGACTTAAGTGTCTCGCTTCTTTGTCATCTGCTACAGCATATTTGAGTTCGAGAACCACATCTGATAGGGCTACTTTCGAAACCGCAAAATTGGAAAAAGCAGGATTGTAAAAGGTCATATTGTAATCTACCGTTATTCTATAAAGTTCACAGGCCGAAAGAAAGTAACGTCGCTCATAGGAATTGTACAAGGAAGGTTGTAAACAAGCGAGTGATGATGCTAGTTTTAGATCCTCATTGGTTTCGGCTGTTTTTTCGATATTTGTTTTAAAGTGGTCGGCAGCGACATTGTTCAATTGGGCGGTAAAGGATTTGTATTTGAAAGATACTTTATCTCCCACAGCGCCAAATTTTTTCTTAATCTCGACCGTCGGGTTTGTGACATTTTGAAAATCATCTCCGTACCAGCGAATCCGAAATTTCTCTCGTTCCTCATCTCCAGCTACATTTTGTCTATAAAAAGACATGTTTTGATCGTCCAGATAAAGGTTGTTAACCGTACGACGGTGAAATATTTCGCGAAAGCAAAAACCATTACACAACACTTCTGTATCAATCAAATCTTCTGCAGATAGATGGGTATACACGAACTTGCGCTCGTACCGAAGGTTGGGTTGATTATTTACTGCTTTTGCCATATTCCTTGCCGTACATTTGATCAATAACACTGTTTGAAACCGTGGTCACGGGCAAACCGTCTATGAGAAGTTGTGATTCAATTTCAATAAGATGTGGTTGCTCTACTTGCGCTAAGGAGAGGTTTTTAATTGAAATAGAAGCGGTACCATATTCTGACTTCTTTTGAAAGGCAGAAAGACCTAAACGTGTATCCGTAATACTGAGATCGCTGAGAACTACACTCGAAAGATCTTTGCTTACTACACCAATTTCACCACCGATCACTCGAATTTTCTTTCCAGTGATACGGCTATTTTCTCCTGCACTTATTGCCTTGTCTGAAGGGTTGTTGATTACAATATCTTCTAAATAAAGCTCAGACCCTGAGATATCTATACCGTCATTTCCAGAGTTGGTGAAGGTGCTTCTTAGAATGGTGCCCTTCACAAAATCGCCGTCAAAAGCATCTGATTTCGTATTTTCAAAGGTTGAATCGGTCATGGTAAAAACGGTTCGAATGATGTTAAGTGCATCTTCCGAACGATTATTTTTAAAGGTCACATGGCTAAGGTTGACTTCACTTTCGTGAAAATTGACGCCGCCAGACAAATTCCATAAAGGAGAACTGGGGAAGGACAGGCTTTCAAAACTACAATAATGGAGCGTCGACACTGTAGAGGCATTCGTTATAAAAATGCCGCCACCTGTATGATCGGAAGAATAGATCTTTATCTCCTTGTCTGCCGAGCCAATGGCCTCCATAGCCGATTTGGAAATAATGGATGCATCATTGATTAGGTCGATATGTGCTCCCGGAGCAATTTCTAGAAGCATGTCTTGAGTAATAGTGAGTGTCTTATCAATCACATGTGTTCCCTCCGGAATCCGAATGACATTTCCATTAATCTCTAGAAATGGAAAGTCGGTGATATTGGGACTGCCCCAAGCTCTATAGTGTGTCGCTGCGGTTTCCAGTTGAGGATTGGATGTGTACGGAACGAGTATACTGGTTCGTGGAATACCAACTTCTTGAATTTCATGAGCGATTCTCAGCTTGGCAATATCCTTGGGGAATACAAAACTCCCTTTCTTATTCTTCTTGGAGACAAAGGCATTTACAAAATAGCGATTGAGATCAAAAGTGATCACCGTGTCTTGTCTTTCTCGCAAGAATATATGTGCCGTTGTGGGCCTGCCTAATGGCCTGCCGTCTGCATGAGCGATACTTGTAATCTCTACTGGAAAATCAGATAGGTTTTCTATCTGTATGCGCATTTGTTTTTCGTCAAAATCTAATAATCCTGCACTGATGATATTGGACGGGTTTATTGCTTTTTTGATGAAATTACTATTGTGTTCTAAAAAAGAAAGATCAATGCTGTTGCCTAGTTCATAGGATATGTCTTCATTTAAACGACGAATTTCTGCATCGTATCTAGAAAGAAACGCATTGATATAATCACTATGACTGAATGCTTTTAATTTTTGGATCAGGGCCGCTTTGTATACCGGATCTTTCTCTGAAAATGGGTAATGTACAATTTCTTCAAGGCGCGTACCACTATTGGAATCATAGGAAATAGGCTCTAGTTTATTTGTGATCGGATTGTAGTATACCCTGATATTGTGCCAAATCAATCCATGGCTACCCCCAAAGAGATTGGTTAGAGCCACAAAGGTGGAGAGCTTATCGAGGTCAAATACTTCGGAGACTTTATAGGTGCTTTTGCGCAAACCATCTAGTAAATCCTTGGCGGTTGCAAATTGTTTGGCGAGTACAGGGTCTGAGAGAACCTTTCCTTCATTGTATACTTTAATTGGGGCTATGTTGGCACTTTGAAGGGTACTAGGTATTTCACGAGGGGGCAATCCGAGGTCGTATTCTTTGGCACGTTCATTCCATAAATACGATTCATCAAAGGCAATGATTACGCCTGCTCTCTTTCGGTTGTTCTCAATCAATATTTTATCAAAGGATTCTTCAACGGCCATGACGCCTACTGCCATTGTGTGTTCCTTCTGTGGTGTTGTGAGTTTGATATTGAAATTTACAAAGTCATAGCGTAGCGCAATGACCTCTTCTTCTTTAAGGACTTTATTATAGATCCATTCCCAGAGATAATTGCGAACTTTAGGATGCTGTACGGAAAGCTTGCGCATCCCATTCAAGGTATTCCCATCTTGGATAAGAAAACGATAGGACCATTTGCGTTCATCGAGCAAGTGATCCGTCCAATCGCCCTTTAGACGGAGCTCTGTTTTGAGACCTTTCTTGTCCATGTAGTCTAAAGTTCCTTTTATGTAATCATCATTTTCTGTAACAAGTACGCCTCTGGCTACTGCGGCATTCCGTTTGTCTCGTATTTTTTGAAAGGCTTTTTCTTTTACGGTGAGGGTAAGGGTCTCTAAGCTATTTTTATATACCTGTCTGCCAATTTTGGAAGGATCAATGTGTATATTATCTATACTTTGTGATCGGCCGAGCCCGCTGCGGTATCTTCCCGTGTTAAAATAATCGATATCATGTGGATCAATATTTATTTTGGGGTAATTATCATGTCTTAGTAGGCGCTCAAAGACACTGAATTCCTCGCCTTTGTATGTAATTGTTGTAGGATTTTTGGAAAAGTCCAAGTTTAGGAAAGGAGCTTCATTTTTAAGTTCGATATTGTCTTTTATATAAATATGAAGGAAGAATATGTCTGTAAGTATGCGGTCTCTCAAGGGGTTTTTGTAGGCGTATACAAAGTAAGACTGACTCATGTGCTCAGTGAGGTAGATAGATACTAGGTCATCTTTATACACCAAAGCGTCATTGCTGTTGAATACCTGCGGGTAATTGATATTGGAACCTTTGATAACGGTAGGAACGTTAAGGTCATAGGTTTTTTCAATCCCAATTTTGCCACCTTCAGAAGTAGCCGTTTGTGTCATAACAAAAAGACTCAGGAGTAAGAGTCCTATGCCTGCAAGTGCCAAGTTAATGGAACGTCCTTTGGATGTTTCTGACTTTAATTGCATATGCCTGTTGTTTGCTGTGTTTAGAAAAAACTACAGCGTATTGTCTATAAACGTAATGTCCATTTTGTTATCTAAAGCGAGTAAAGCATTATTTAGCTTACTGAGTTCCTCCATAGAGCCTACTTTTAGAAGGTAGTTAATAGAGATCTTATTCTCTGTATGTTGAATCCTTTTGACTTCCAGTTGTTTGCTGTGCTTTGTAACAATCTCATTAATGGTGTCAACACTCTTGGCGTCGCTAGCTGCCGTTGTGTGGATCAAGAGA
The DNA here is from genome assembly GCA_047630395.1 of Dokdonia sp. GTDB lineage: Bacteria > Bacteroidota > Bacteroidia > Flavobacteriales > Flavobacteriaceae > Dokdonia. Next base: position 12,713 of record JBLHXM010000031.1, on the reverse strand, counting down.
TTTTGAGTAATGCTGTTAAGAGCGTCACCACGTTTATTGATAAAAACGATTATAAACATAAGGACTGCAAATCCAAGAACGGTTGGTAAAAGTTGGTTGGCACCCATTCCCAAACCAATTGCAATGGCCATAAAGAAATATCCAAGTTCTTCAGGTTCTTTGATAGCTGTTCTAAAACGAACAATAGAAAGCGCTCCAACAAGTCCAAGAGAAAGTGCTAAGGAAGTTTTTACGATGGATATAATAATGAAAGTGGTAAGCCCTACGATCATTAATACTTTTGCCAATTGTGCTCTATTGGAAATGGATTGTCCAAACTTTTTGTAGGCGACTGCCAGCAAGAACAATAAGATCGCACAAATAAGGATATAAGCGATATAATTGACAATAGAGAATGAGTTCTCAAACGAAGCTGTGAGTTGGTCTAAAATAGTATCCATATGATTGGCGTGTAAAAGAAATGTAAAATTAATGTAAAAGGCAAAGTGCAAAAAACGGTAAAACTTTTTGTTTAGCCATCTCATTTACCTATTAATACGCCGCATTTGAGGGAAAGAAGGGCTTTATAAATAGGGAAGTAAGGGTCTTAAAGGAAAGAATTATGGGTGATATAGGATGACGTTCTATTGTGCTTTCTATATCGCAGAGCCTTGATGCAACGTTTATTGAAAAAATATCACTAAATAATTAGTTCTTTTACATTATTCAAATTGATTTAAAACAGTATCTTTGCGCGGTGAAAAACGAGCTGTTTTTCATATTTTATTTTGCTAAACATTAAATAGTTGATAATGTCACAAGTTACAGGTAAAGTTGCTCAAATTATTGGCCCAGTAGTAGACGTAGCGTTTACAAGCGGTTCAGAATTGCCAAAAATTTACGATTCACTAGAAATCACAAACGCAGACGGAACAATATTAGTTCTTGAAGTACAATCGCATATTGGCGAAAATACAGTGCGTACCATCTCCATGGATTCGACAGACGGATTAAGTCGTGGTGTGGATGCAGTAGCTACAGGAGCTCCGATCCAAATGCCAATAGGTGATGATATCTACGGACGTCTTTTCAATGTAATTGGAGATGCGATTGATGGTATCGGTAACTTACCGAAAGCAGGTGAAGCGGGTCTTCCGATTCACAGAGATGCACCAAGATTTGAAGATTTATCAACATCAACCGAAGTATTATTTACGGGAATCAAAGTAATCGATCTTATCGAGCCTTATGCAAAAGGAGGAAAGATTGGATTATTTGGAGGAGCTGGAGTAGGAAAAACCGTACTTATCCAAGAGTTGATTAACAATATAGCTAAAGGTCACGGTGGACTTTCTGTTTTTGCAGGAGTTGGAGAACGTACCCGTGAAGGGAATGACCTTTTGAGAGAGATGCTTGAGTCTGGTATTATCAAATACGGAGATGACTTTATGCACTCGATGGAATCAGGTGGATGGGATCTTTCTAAGGTTGATAAAACAGCGATGAAAGGATCAAAAGCAACTTTCGTATTCGGACAAATGAATGAGCCTCCTGGAGCGCGTGCTCGTGTAGCACTTTCAGGACTTACAATTGCCGAGTACTTTCGTGATGGAGCAGGAGAAGGACAAGGAAAAGATGTACTTTTCTTCGTAGATAACATCTTCCGTTTTACACAGGCAGGATCTGAAGTATCTGCACTTCTAGGTCGTATGCCATCTGCAGTAGGGTACCAACCTACACTGGCAACAGAGATGGGAGCGATGCAAGAACGTATTACTTCAACAAAAAGAGGATCTATTACATCTGTACAAGCGGTTTACGTACCTGCAGATGATTTAACAGATCCAGCACCAGCAACTACCTTTGCTCACTTGGATGCAACAACAGTACTTTCACGTAAGATCGCAGAACTAGGTATCTACCCAGCGGTAGATCCATTAGATTCTACATCACGTATTCTTACTGCTGATATCCTTGGAGATGAGCATTACGATTGTGCACAACGCGTAAAAGAGTTGTTACAACGTTATAAAGAACTTCAAGATATTATCGCCATCCTTGGTATGGAAGAACTTTCTGAAGAGGATAAGCAAGCGGTATACCGTGCACGTCGTGTACAACGTTTCTTATCACAACCTTTCCACGTAGCTGAGCAGTTTACTGGATTGAAAGGTGTGCTTGTAGATATTAAAGAAACTATCAAAGGATTCACTATGATTATGGACGGAGAGTTAGATCACCTTCCAGAAGCTGCCTTCAACCTTAAAGGGAACATTGAAGATGCCATTGAAGCTGGAGAGAAAATGCTTGCTGAAGCTTAATAAATTTGTAATTACGCTTTCGCGAAAGCGTTCTAAAAAACAATAATTATGCATTTAGAAATTGTAACTCCAGAAGCTTCTTTAGTAAGCGGTGAAGTAAGTTCAGTAATCGTTCCAGGAATGGATGGAGAATTCCAGATGTTGAATAACCACGCGGCTGTTGTCTCTCTTCTCGTTGAAGGGAAGGTGAAATTTGATGGTACACCCACCATCACCGAAGGTTTTGAAAGCAAGTTTGTAAAAGAAGGTGACGGAAAATGGTCACTGGCAATTACAAGCGGTACCGTGGAAATGAATAACAATAAAGTGATCGTATTGGCCGATTAAGGTGCGTAACGATACATAGATAATAAACGTCCCAAATTCCTTTATGGAGTTTGGGATTTTTTTTATGCGTTACTGTAAACAAACAATTTGTAACTTAGGGAGCTTAATCTTGTAATACCATAATAAGATGAGCCGCTCGAATCCTTCAAACATTCTATATCGTGAAGCCGGAACCTTTGAGAATACCCGCTTCGAAAAAATCCATAACGTCATTTTTAACTCCTCAGAGCAAGCTTCTATGCTTGTAGCAAAGGAAATTGCGAACCTCATTAAATTGAAGACTCAGAACGATGAGTTTTGTGTACTGGGACTGGCAACGGGATCTTCTCCTATCAAAGTGTACGAGGAACTAGTGCGACTACATAAAGAAGAGGGCCTGAGTTTTTCAAACGTAATCACTTTTAATCTCGATGAGTATTATGGTATGGAGAAGGATAATATTCAGAGCTATTATTATTTCATGCATGAGCATCTTTTTGATCATGTAGATATTGAGCCCGAAAATGTAAACGTCCCTGATGGGACCGTAACGAAAGAGGATTTAGATGCCTATGCGACGGCGTATGAGGAGAAGATACGCACCGTTGGAGGCTTGGACTTTCAGTTGTTAGGGATTGGTAGAACGGGCCACATTGGTTTTAACGAACCTGGGTCTCATCATAATTCTGCAACCCGCATTGTGTCCTTAGATCATATCACAAGAGTAGACGCGGCTCCTTCCTTTTTTGGAATTGATAATGTGCCTCGAAAAGCCATTACGATGGGCATTGGAACGGTGAGAGGCGCGAAGAGAATTGTTTTATTGGGATGGGGTGTCCATAAGGCGGCTGTCTTAAAAAAGACCATTGAAGGTGAAGTTTCGGGAACGGTACCAGCCACGTATTTACAGGACCATTCCAATGCCACCTTTGTCTTAGATGTGGAGGCAGCTTCGCAATTGACGAGAGTGCATACCCCCTGGTTAGTTTCTTCTTGTACCTGGACCGCTGGCTTGAAATGCAAGGCGGTGGTATGGCTTAGCGAACAGTTAGGAAAGTCCATTCTGAAGTTGACTGATAAGGAATACAATGAGCATGGGATGTCTGAATTACTCCTTGAAGAAGGCACTGCGTATGATTTAAATATTCAAATGTTTAATAAGCTACAGCATACAATCACCGGTTGGCCCGGTGGGAAACCAAATGCAGAAGATGTCAATCGGCCTGAACGAGCGAATCCATCAAAAAAGCGAGTGCTCATTTTTAGTCCACATCCAGATGATGATGTGATCTCCATGGGCGGGACATTAGATCGATTGATTGAGCAGGGACATGAGGTACATGTGGCTTATCAAACGTCAGGAAATATTGCTGTTTCTGATGAGGAAGCGCTCAAGTTTGCCAAAATTGCGCTGTCACTAAGCCCAGATTCTAAAGAGATTCAAAAAGTAGTTGATGCCATTTCGGAAAAAGGCCCCGCTGAAATTGATACGAAAGAAGTCCGTACGTTGAAAGGATTGATTCGCCGTAATGAGTGTATGCTTGCCACCCAGTATTTGGGACTACCTGAGCGTTTTTTGCACTTTTTAGAGATGCCTTTCTACGAGACAGGAACCGTTAAGAAGAATAAATTGGGTGCTGTTGATATTGACATTGTTACGGAGATCATAGAGACCATCAAGCCACATCAAATATATGCAGCCGGAGATCTTGCCGACCCTCACGGGACCCATAAAGTATGTTTGGATGCTATATTTAAAACGGTAGAAGATTTAAAATCGAAAGCGTATATGAAAGACTGTTGGGTCTGGTTATATCGTGGTGCTTGGCATGAATGGGAGGCACACGAAATTGATATGGCAGTGCCACTCAGTCCGGATCAAGTACTGCGTAAAAGACATGCAATATTTTATCATCAATCTCAGAAAGATGGCGTGATGTTTCAAGGAGATGATACGCGAGAGTTCTGGGTGCGTGTGGAAGATAGAAATCGATTGACTGCTCAAAAATATAATGACCTAGGCCTCGCCGATTATGCCGCTATTGAGGCATTTAAACGCTATTATTTTTAGCGCATGAATGCAACATAACTGCTCGCTCATTAAGTAATTCACTATGTTTTATTGTTTGTGCTTCCTAGTCATTTTTCTTAAACGGTTAGTTCATTTTCAGTCTGCATCTCCACCCCTCTTTGAAAGACTTTGGAAATAATAAAAATGACCCCTGCTAGGAATAAAAACTCCTTAGCGCCCCAAGTCAATGGAATATCAATACCATTTTTGACGAGTCTTTCACAATAGCCTTGCGCGATAAAAGAGATAATGCCAACCCCAAGGGCAGAATGACTGATTTTTGAAAGAAGTACTGAAATCTCCTGTGTAAAGGGCCTGTGTAAAGTGCCAGCTGTCGTAATCTTAATCACGAGATAGGCTATATATGCCTGTAAACTTAGCGTAAACACGAGTAAAGAACCTACATGGATAAACTCCCATTTACTGGATGTACGCAGTTCAGAGAGGTCTAAGCCTAAATAGAGGTTGCTCGCCCCTTCTGGGTTTACAAATGCCACTCCGAAGGTAAAGATCATCGCTCCTGCTTTGATAAGTAGACCAATGAATATAGCCCAAAATAGGAACTTCATGATGCCGAGTATTTGTTGTGTTTTCATACTGTTGTTTATTAGTGTGATGATGTTAGTCTTCCGTACATTCTATGAGGTCTCCTGGCTGACAGTCGAGCGCTTTGCATATGGCTTCGAGAGTCGTGAAGCGCATCGCTTTTGCTTTTCCAGATTTTAAGATGGAGAGATTTGCCGTAGTGATTCCTATAATCTCTGCAAGCTCTTTGCTCTTCATTTCGCGCTTGGTGAGCATACGATCTAAGTGGATGATGATGGCCATAGCTATATTGTTAGTTTAGTATCCTCCTGAAGGATATATCCTTTGTTGAAAATGGCAACCACAAAAAGACAAAATATACCGAGCAAAACGTGTAAGCCATTTTGTAAAATAGTCTCAAAATCAGCTTGCCCTCTAATTAGATATCCTGCGATAACAACAAAAATAAACCTAATGCTACACCCTATCCAAGGGAAATTAAATACCCAAAATAACAGGGTTGACAATGAGTGGTTTCCAAACATTTTCATAGGGATGATTTTATATGGTTAATGTATTCTCTTCCTTGAGCTGTTTCGCTTCCGCGAAAGCAATACTAAACAGTTTAAAGAATAAACCGATAACGATAATGAATGCATACAGCACTATCTGAGAATCTACACCGATGTATATCAATGAAGAAAAGTAAAGGAGGCTGGTAAAGTGATTCATCAAACAAATAATACCTAATGAAATAAAAATGTTTCCCGCTTTCTTAAAATGCATAGAAACGATGCTTGGAAAATAATTCCCTGTGACCATCTGATGTGCCGATTTTCTCAAGTGATACACCCCCCATAAAAACATTCCAAATTGAAAAATGAGAATAGCTGTCCAAACGGTATCCAACCACATAGGATCCGTAATGGTCTCTTTCGAGACTGTCGTCATAGGAACATCTTCTCTAATAAAGGTGTAGTAGACAAAGGCGGACACGGCTACAAAAAGCCAAAGGACCAGCGTATAATAAAAGAGGTCTATTATTTTTTTGAGTTGGGCTGCTGTTTTCATATTTATTATTGTTTAACGATAACAAATATATAAAAATTATTGATAAACAATAATTTTTTATTCCTTTTTCAAAATATTTGTAACGGCATATCTATACATAAAAGCATAGGATTCCATGCCGAATGCCCCATTTTAGGGGGAAGTAAAAAAGAACATGTGCAAAAAAATACCTGCTAAAAAATAGCAGGTATTGATATTAAATTTGAGTAGATCGCTATTTTTTCTCCAGCCAATCGGATCTATTTTTTGCAAGCTTACGCGACACTTTCTCTTCTAAAGAAATGGTATACGTAGGATCGGAAGCGAGAGTCACTTCGGTGGTTTTCGTTTGCCCAAATCGTTCAAAAGTAACCGTCATTTTTTGTCCAACGGACATGGTAGCGAGTAGGGTCTCAAAATCCTCCTTTTTGGTAATCATTTTTCCGTCAATAGCAGTGAGTAGATCTCCTGTATCTAGGCCTGCGATATATGCCGGCGATCCTTTTTGCGTTCCCCGAGTAATCTTGAGGCCTTTTTCATTGTCGACGAGTCGTGCTCCAAAAAATGCCTTAGTATCATTTCTTTCCATAGCCACGCCAACTTGCGAAAACAGACGGGCATAATCTGGCATCTCACTGTTGTAGATATAATTGGAGAAGAACGCTTTCGCGAAAGCGTCACCCGCATATTCCCCAAGGACCTTTTCGAGATCTTGTACCGTATAGGCGACTTCATTTTTGCCATGTGCTTCCCAGACTTTTTTAAAGTAATCATCCAAATTCAATCCTTCCTCTCGCAACGAAAGATCCAATGCCAATCCTAGCACACTGCCGTACGAATAGTACGAAATAAACGTATTTCCACGATTTACAGGATCTACAGATTTCGCTGCATCGACAAAGGGTGCTTGGTAGCTCATTTCAATAGGATTGAAAAATTCCCGAGCGGGAGAATTCCAAACGTAATTAAACCCGCCGTTTAATCCTTTGATATATTTTTCTGCAGTGATTACTCCTGCTCGGGTAAGTATTAGTCCTGTATAGTAACTGGTAAATCCTTCTGCAAACCAGAGGCCTTCACTCATATTGGCTGCTTTAAAATCAAAGGGTTCCAAGTCCGTAGGGCGGATCCGCTCTACATTCCAACTATGGAAATACTCATGAGAAACGGTACCTATATTTCCGGTCATTCCACCTTCAGCGAGGGTTTCAGTATCGGTTAATACGGTACTGTTACGATGTTCCATTCCATCTCCTGAAGCATTAGTGATGTAACAAGCGAGAAAAGTATATTCCCCAAAATCATAGGCGGGTAGTTCGCCAAAAACAGCTTTTTGTTGGTGTATGATGGCTTTTACTTCTTCCCAATAGGTATCAAAATCATCAGAACTATCAGGACTGTGTAAAACGAAACGAATATTTTGACCGTCTACCGTGAATTCTCGCAATTGATAATCGCTTACCTCGGTCGGACTATCCAAAAAGTAGTAGAGATTAGGGGCAGAGTACTTCGTGTCAGATAGCTTTCTGAGCTGAGTAGCCACTTTCCAATTTGTGTCTTTGGTGTCAAAAGTCACTTCAATAGGACGTTCTTCTGTCGTATCCATAAAGATAAAGGTCGCCGGCATATTGAGATGCGCATGCGTGTCATCTACTTGGGAGTAGGTGCCATCTCCTCTATTTGCAAATAAAGTATAGCGTATATGTACGGTGCCATCATGGCCTGTAATTTCCCAAGAATAAGGATCTGGGCGTTTCACAGGAAGGACTTCTCCTTTGCTATTGGTCGCTTTGAAGGCATATACGTTTTTTGCAAACTCATGCAAGGCATAACGTCCTGGGGATGTACGGCTCATACGTGCTGTGACTGTTTTTGTTTTGAGGTTTGGAAAGGTCGCTTTGATCTCTGCTTCATGATGCGCAGCATTTTCAAAAGAGATGGTATAGGTGTTGGTCTGACCGTAGCTAATGGCACATAGAAAAAGGGTAATCAGAAGAAATCGCATAGACGTTTAATTAGATTTTAAAAATACATAAGAAAGGACAGATATCTCGATAGTGATTGTCAAAAGCAAAAAGTATATTTACCCTATGTTACCTAACAAGCTTCAGAAGAAACTAGAGGATCGAAAAGCGGCACATGCTTTTCGTCAATTACCAACGGCTTATTCCTTGGTAGATTTTGCTTCCAATGATTATGTAGGGTTTTCAAGAAATACTTCCATTACTTCTAGCGCTTTAGAAATTTTGGAGACACATGGTGTTTCTGCCAATGGCGCAACCGGTAGCCGATTATTGTCTGGAAACCACAAACTATATGAAGCCTGTGAGCGGGTCATTGCACGCTTTCACGAAAGTGAAACGGCTCTTATTTTTAATAGTGGTTATGATGCTAACATTGGTTTCTTTCAGTCTGTACCACAGCGAGGAGATATCATTCTGTATGATGCGTATATCCATGCGAGTATTCGAGATGGGATTCAGATGAGCAATGCGAAAGCCTATAAATTCAAACACAATGATGTGGAAGGGCTAACCCAGCTGCTACAGAAACATAAAGGCAACACAGATCAAAGTGTTTACGTGATTACAGAATCTGTTTTTTCTATGGATGGCGATCGTCCGGATCTAGTAGAAATAGCTGCTATATGTCAAGCAAATGGAGCGTTGCTCGTGGTTGATGAAGCACATGCGATAGGAGTATTGGGTGATTGCGGTCAAGGGCTTGTGCATGCTCTGGGAGTACAGGTATTTGCGCGTATTGTGACTTTTGGTAAAGGAATGGGCGCTCATGGAGCGGCTATTTTAGGATCCCAAGATCTAAGAGACTACCTCATTAACTTTGCGCGATCTTTTATCTATACCACAGGACTTCCGCCACATTCGGTGGCGATTATCCTGGCAGGCTATAAAATGCTTTCGGATACTACATCGCTCATGCAGCTTCAGGAAAACATTGCCTATTTTAATGAGCAGCTAGCCGTGGCAGGTCTTGAAGCGTACTTTATTCAAAGCAAATCTGCCATACATTGCGCTATTATTCCCGGAAACGATCGGGTAAAATTGCTCTCATCCACACTGAATGCTGCTGGTTTTGATGTCAAACCTATTCTGTCGCCGACGGTCGCAAAAGGGGAAGAACGCTTGCGTTTTTGCTTGCATGCGTTTAATACAAAAGCCGAAATTAGAAACGTATTGGAGTCCTTAAAAGAAGCGCTAAAACGATGAGTTCCTTCGTGCCCTGTGTATATTTGCAGTCATAAATTCAACGTAGAATGAGCACATTCTTTATCACAGGTATTTCCACTGAAGTTGGCAAGACTGTTGTCGCAGCCATTATCACCCAAGCCTTGGAGGCCGATTATTGGAAACCAATTCAAGCGGGAGACCTAGACAATTCTGATACGCATAAAGTAAAGCGCTTAGTCTGTAATGATAAATCGCAATATCACGAGAATGCATTTGCATTAAAAACTCCTATGAGTCCGCATGCTGCTGCAAAATTGGATGCGATTGAAATCTCAGCGGCCGCTATTAAACGCCCAAAAACAAAGAACAACTTAGTGATTGAAGGTGCTGGCGGAGTACTTGTTCCTATCAATGATTCAGAAACAATCGCCGATTTGATAGCGCCCAAAGACAAGGTAATCATCGTTTCGAGGCATTATTTAGGAAGTATTAATCACACCTTGATGACGGTCGAAATTCTCAAAGCGAGAAAACTTCAGATCGCGGGCATCCTTTTTTCTGGGGAAGAACACCCTAGTACAGAAGGTATTATTGAAAAAATGAGCCAAGTACCCATCTTAGGTCGTATTGATGAAGAGCCGTACTTTGATGCCACGGTGGTATCTGAATATGCCGATCGTTTTCGCAAAACGCTTTTGAGTCTATAGTCCCTTTGTTTATTAATTTTGTTGCACACTATGTCTATATCTAAAACCGACAAACAATACCTCTGGCATCCACTCACTCAGCACAAGACGAGTGTTGCCCCTTTACCTATTGTAAAGGCAAAAGGCGCCGTCTTGTACGGAGAGGATGGCCGTGAGTATATAGATGGAATTGCTTCCTGGTATACTGCCATGTACGGACATTGTCATCCGTATATTATTGAGCAGGTCACCCAGCAAATGCAGCAACTCGACCAAGTGGTATTTACAGGTTTTACCCATAAACCTGCTACCACCCTCGCCCAAAAATTGTTTGCCATTCTTCCGAGCAATCAAGCAAAAATGTTTTTCAATGACAACGGTTCTACCGCGGTAGAAGCTGGCATCAAAATGGCCTTGCAATACCATCACAATAAGGGCCAAAAACGGTCGACACTCATCGCTTTTGAAGATGGGTTTCATGGGGATACTTTTGGAGCCATGTCTGTAAGCGGACTCTCCGTCTACAATGGTCCTTTTGAAGACTATTTTTTAAAGGTTGAGCGGATTCCAACCCCCCATGCGCATAATTTGCAAGAAGTATTGGAGAAACTCAGAAATATTATCGCTCAGAATGACTGCGCAGCTTTTGTCTACGAACCATTGGTGCAGGGTGCTGCGGGGATGCAAATGTATTCGGCAGCCGGATTGAAGGAGATTTTAGCCATGTGCAAGGAAGATGAAATCATCACCATCGCCGATGAGGTGATGACTGGTTTTGGAAAAACTGGAAAATATTTTGCGTCCCTGCATCTGGATATCTATCCTGATGTGATGTGTTTTAGCAAGGCATTAACGGCTGGCTTGGTGCCGATGAGCCTGACTACCTGTACTCAGAAAATCTATGATGCTTTTTTGGATGATGCCATCGCCAAAGGCTTTTTTCACGCACATACCTATAGTGGAAACCCTTTGGGTTGCGCTGCAGCAATTGCTGGGATTGAGCTCTTAACGAGTGATGAAATGCAAGCCAATATTAAACGTGTTGAAGCCCGGCATCACGCTTTCGCGAAAGCGATCCAACACCATTCCAAAGCAAAAAATATCCGTGTCGCGGGTGTTATTCTCGCCTTCGAATTGGAGACGAGCATGGAGCGTTACGGGAAGGAACGCACAAAGCTGTATGACTTCTTTATGGAAAGAGGGGTGTGTTTACGGCCGCTTGGGAATACAATCTATATCCAACCGCCCTATATCACTTCGGATGCGCAGTTGGATACGATATATACTGCGATTGAAGAGGCGTTGGATAATTTTTAAAGGAAAGCAAAAATGCTACTCTTGAGTAGCGTTTTTGCTTTCTAGATATGAAATTCTTTAATAATCTTCTTCTTCTAGCACATCAAGTCCCTCGTTTAGGAGGATAATCACTTCATTGTTTTGTTCCATTCTGACTTCTTGTTCGCTATAGGTCCAGACATCATTTCGTTTTTCTCCCACGACATAAATAGTAGCTTTTCCATTTGGACCTTTGATAGGAATTCTAATATTAGCATCTCCATTACTATTTTTAAAACTAATACTCCCTTGCATAATACCAACCGTTTCTATAGGCTCGCCCAATAGCTCAATAACTTGCTCATTGTTCTGAGCTTTAGCGACACTATCTTGATAGGGTCCCGAGCCACTTATGATTTTTGTAGCCCCAAATACTATAGTGACTATAAGGATGATACCAACAATAATAAGGGTGAGACATCCTCCCACAGGGACGACCCATTTCCAATTGCGTTTCCACCAGCTTGGTTGTTCTACGATTTCGTTACTCATGAGTCTAAGGTATTAAAACTTGTCAGTAATTTGATCTCGGAGGTCGAGAACTTCTTGAGTATCATCCAAGGTGATGGTAAATTCATCAAACACCCACTCGCCATCAATTTCTTTGGCGACCACTTTCAATACTCCATCCGATTTAAAGCCATCTAAAACGATTTCAAAGTCCATGATTCCAGGGTTTGATATGGGATCATAATTATCGGCTTGTATATCGATGGGTTTTCCCAGTATTTCAATCAATACAGGGTCTTCTTGTACTGTTTTTATCACTTTCGCGAAAGCGAAAATAGAAGTACCTTCTGAAAAGGCAGGACTTACCTTATAAACAAAGTATCCAATAATGGAGAAAGAGACAATCATGAGGGTGAGGCAACCTCCTGTAGGGAGCGCCCATTTCCAATTGCGTTTCCACCAACTGGGCTGTTTTGCGATTTCGTTATTCATGTCTGTCTTTTAAAAGATTACGATGTGCATAGGTTGCTCAAAGTACAATTCTGTTACAGATGCATGGAATAAAAACCTCTTTTCTCATATAGGTGGGCTATTGAAGTGGTATTTTTGTAGCGGACAACAATCTACTCTTTGTGAAAACACCTATCGCTATTACTGGAATTGCAACACTTTCTCCCCTTGGAATAAATCCTGAGGAGCATTGGAAATCATATCAAAATATTACGTCTGCAATCCGCGAGGATGAAGAATTAGACAGTTTTTCGGCTCGTTTGACCCCAGAAGGGTTGGCTGGAATTGAAGA
>JBLHXM010000030.1:0-30292 GCA_047630395.1 Dokdonia sp. | reverse complement strand
AGTGTTACAAATCCTTTTACTTTTCAAATAAGGACTCGCAAAACTAGCGTAAAAAAGGAAATGTCTCGAAATTCCTTTTCTAATACTTCTTAAAAAATACTATCTTTCAAGGCTCATAAAAAAACAACCCTATACTCTGATTTTTCAACCTTTTAAAGTTATTGGCATCGGTGCTACTTTTTCTCCCAACCTCAAAGCAAATTTGTATGAGGCTGCGCGGCTATCACTATATTTCAATGCGAAACTGGTGCTTATTCACGTTGGAGATAAAACCGATGAGAAGTATCAAAAATTTGAGGATATCTTAGCTCCCTTTGCAAAAGAAGGTTTAGAGCATGAATTTATTTTTACGCCAGGAAAACCAGTTGAAGTAATTCTGAGAGCTACAAATATTTTAAAGATTGACCTCTTAATTGTTGGAGCGCTCCAGCGTGAAAATGTATTGAACTACTATGTGGGCTCTATTGCACGTAAGATTACCCGCAAAGCTCAATGCTCGGTACTTTTATTAATTAAACCCTCTGTAGACAGAGTTGCTTGTAATCATATTGTGGTTAATGGCCTAGAAGATCCAAAGACAGAGCAATCTATAAAAACGGCCTTCTACGTAGGACATCAACTTGGAGCTTCAAAAATGACTATTGTAGAAGAAATACGACAACAGGAAGTGCACGTAAATGTAGATGATGATATTTCGCTGCGCAAAGCAGAGATCGCTAAAGAGAAATTACGACGACGTGAAGACAGTCGTGTTCAGAAAATTGTCAATGAAATCCCTCAAGAAATCAAGGATAAAATAATTATGAAAACCCAACCCATTTTTGGGAAACGTGGGTACTCCATAGGTCATTACGCAGAGGTGGTACGTGCAGATTTACTTATTATGAATGCTCCGTCCAAGACTCGTTTTTGGGACCGGCTTTTTCCACATGATATTGAGCATATTCTCACAGAACTTCCTACCGATGTTTTAATCATTCAATGAGCCCAAAAAAGCATCATATAGTTCCTTTTTTTAAGGCGCTTCCGCGAAATATATTTTCGGGATTTGTCGTAAGTCTCATTGCCTTACCATTAGGATTGGGCCTGGCTATGGCTAGTGAAGCTCCGCCGATATCTGGAATTATCACTGCAGTGATTGGAGGTGTTCTTGTATCTATTTTAGGAGGCAGTCACGTAACCATTACAGGGCCTGGAAATGGTTTAGTTGGGGTGTTACTCATAGCGATAACTGCCTTAGGACTTGAAGGCACTTATGCGGCGATTATCTGCTCGGGTGGGCTTCTCATGTTACTTGGTTTTCTGCGAATGGGAAAACTCGCCGACTTCTTCCCGTCTTCTGCCATTCAAGGAATGTTGGCAGCCATTGGGTTGATAATATTAGGAAAGCAATTCCATATCATGCTCGGGAACAAGATTGTTCGAGATAACAGTATTCAATATCTCATAGAAATCCCAAACAGCATAAAAGGCGTATTTCACTATCAAAATACTGGATTGATATACGCTGCCATCTTTGGCGTCATTAGTCTTTGCATCATGGTTTTTTATAACCGTATCCGTAACAAATACCTACAGCTTATTCCCGCTCCCATGTGGATTGTTTTGCTCTCTATAGGCTTTAGCTACTACTATGAACTAGTTGCACAGCAACCCAATCCCATTGCATCTGAATATATGATTTCTGGCATTCCAGCGCTCAATACCATTATCGCTGAATTACCTATTCCTAATTTTGGAGGTATTAATACCCTAACATTTTGGTCTAGTGTAATCGCATTAACCCTCATTGCGAGTATAGAATCTTTACTCAGCATCAAAGCAGTGGATAAGCTAGATCCAGAAAAAAGGCGATCAAACATTAATAGAGACCTCAAAGCACTTGGATTGGCAACCGTTGGAAGTGGCTTCTTGGGAGGGCTTAATGTGGTTACTGTAATAGCTAGGAGTTCTGTAAATGTAAATAATGGAGGTAGTAATCGAAGTTCAAACTTTGCACATGCTATTTTTTTGGTCATCTTCATTGCGCTTTTTAGCACACAACTCACGCGCATACCGTTGCCCGCTTTGATGGCTATATTAGTTTATACCGGCTATAAACTTGCATCGCCTACAGTCGTACGGAAGATGTTTGTGATTGGAAAAGAACAGGTACTCATCTTCTTGGCAACACTACTCACCACCTTATTTGTAGACCTTATTTCTGGTATTATAGTAGGTGTATTGATCACTTTTGCCATCCACATCCTTATAAATAAAAGTGCAGCTTTGTTTTTAAGAAATATCTTCAAACCCAATGTGCTGATGTATCACGAGCATGAAACAGCAGCGACTTCAAACTATTATGTTAGTGTAAAACATTTTAGTACGTTTCTTAATTTCTATAAACTCAAACAACAACTAGATGCTGTTCCTGAAAGTGCAGATGTCGTCGTGGACTTTTCAAAATGTGAATTTGTAGATCATACGGTTATGGAAAACCTTCATAATTACCAAGAATTGTTTACTAAAAAAGGTGGGCATTTTGAAGTGGTGGGGCTTGACATGCATGATACAGATTCGGAGCATCCCTTTGCACTGCGCAGAATTCTGCCCATCCCTAATGTCTTGTCCAAAAACTTGACGCGTCGCCAACACGCACTTGAAGAACTCGCAACAGATTACAAACTGACATATCGTCCTGAAAAAAATAAGAACGTACATACCTTGACGCACTTCTTCTATTTTAGGACCAAGCAAATCCAATATATATATCACGAATTTAAGGACGAGTCTAGCCTCATAAACTTATTTGATATCGTATATTCTGAAGGGGAGTTTATTGCCAAGGAAAATGTTCGATCAACGATGATCACCATGAATCTTCCTGCGGGAATTCCTTCTTTTACTATTGATAAAGAAGGCTTCTTAGAGAAATTCTATGCGATTGCTGGGCTTAAGGACATCAATATTGAAGGTCATTCTGATTTCTCAAAGCGTTTTTATTTACTTGGGGAGGATGAAGAAGCTATCAGGAAGTTTTTCTGTAATGAATTGATTCACTTTTTGGAGAGCAACCCATATTACCATATTGAATCTAATGGAGATCAACTCCTTATCTTCTTTAAAGAACGTCTCGCTACAATTAAAGAGATAAAGGCATTGATGGATTATGGCAAACGTTTACAACAAGTAATATTACATATTGACACCCCTTTGGTTGTGAACGAACTTACTTAGGTTTTTAGAGCTATCCCTATAAAAAAACCATCCCGAAGGATGGTTTTACATTTGTTTTATTGGATACTAAATTATCCTTTATGCATGAAGGCTTGTTTACCAAGCAACACTTCTTCAGTCTCTACATGAGCATCGTCAGGCACACAGCAATCTACTGGACACACTGCAGCACATTGCGGCTCGTCATGAAATCCTACACACTCTGTACATTTGTTCGGACTAATATAATAAACCTCGTCGCTGATAGGCTCTTGAGCTTCATTTGCGTCCACATTCTTACCATTAGGGAGTACCACGCTTCCTTCTAAATCCGTTCCATCTGCATATCGCCAGTCATCAGCGCCTTCGTAAATCGCTGTATTAGGGCATTCCGGCTCACATGCGCCGCAATTTATACATTCATCTGTGATGATAATTGCCATAGGTTTCTTTTTTCAATAACTTTGTGCAAAAATAGTGCCTATCACTCGATTAGACAAACTCATATGGATTTACAACATAGAATTAACGCTTTTAGTCAATTAGGGAACTTCCTTAGTCAGTTTACGAGATCAGAAATCACTAAAAAAGAAGACATCCCTCATAATGAGCTCTTTTTTGATGGCATGCTCCATCAAATGAAATTGTCCAAAGAACACAATGGCTGGTTTACGAAGGAAAATGTGCTTTTTGCCTTGGAAGGTTGGGCCTTGCTACTCACTAAAGAGAAACTAAGCTCATGGCTTTCGACCTATACTTTTCCAGAGGAAGTTGAACAAAAAAACATTGCCGTGATCATGGCGGGAAATATACCACTCGTTGGTTTTCACGATTTCCTTTCGGTATTGATGAGTGGTCATGCATTTGTTGGAAAGCAATCCTCCAATGATAAACACCTACTTCCTTTTCTAGCCAAGTACTTAGAATATGTGGAACCAAAGTTTAAAGAGAGAATCCTTTTTACCCAAGACAAACTTCCAGCACACGATGCTGTAATAGCTACGGGTAGTGATAATACTGCTCGCTATTTCGAATATTACTTTGGTAAAAAACCAAACATCATTCGGAAGAATCGAAATTCTGTGGCTATCCTTACGGGAAAGGAAACTCCAGAAGAACTCACAGCGCTCGCCGAAGATATTTTTCGATACTACGGTCTAGGGTGTAGAAACGTTTCTAAGCTCCTTGTACCAGACGATTATAATTTTGACGCTTTCTTCAATGCGATCTATCCTTGGCATGAGATCGTTAATCAAGCAAAGTATGCCAACAATTATGATTACAACAAAGCGGTGTACTTGATGAGTCTATTCGACATGTTAGAAAATGGTTTCTTAATGATAAAGGAAGATGCGAGTTACGGCTCCCCGATCGCTACCGTATTTTACGAGCGTTATTCGTCGATAGAAGCTTTGAAAGAAAAGCTAAAAACAGATGCTGATAAAATTCAGTGTGTTGTTTCATCGCAATTTGGCGAAAGCCTACTCGAAAGACAAACGGAAGAAATTCTATTTGGAGAGACACAAAAACCACAACTCACAGACTATGCCGACGGAGTTGATTCTATTGCGTTTTTACTAAAAATATAGCATATAAATTATTGATTTATTAACGCAATTTTGTCTTGTTTTGAGCATCTTTGCACTGCATAAAAAAGCACAGCATGAAGAAACATAATTTTAGCGCAGGACCTTGTATTTTACCACAAGAAGTATTTAAAGAATCGGCAGAGGCTATCTTAGATTTTAACAACTCTGGCTTATCCATATTGGAGATTTCACACCGTAGCAAAGACTTTGTGGATGTAATGGATGAAGCGCGTAATTTGGCGCTGGAATTATTAGGTCTGGAAGGAAAAGGGTATAAAGCGTTGTTTCTTCAAGGAGGTGCGAGTACTCAATTTTTAATGACTGCTTACAATCTGCTACAGACCAAGGCTGGCTATATCAACACGGGTACTTGGAGTGATAAAGCGTTAAAGGAAGCCAAACTCTTTGGAGAGGTCGTAGAAGTAGCATCCAGTAAAGATGCCAATTACAACTACATCCCAAAAGGTTTTATACTTCCTAATGATTTAGATTACCTACACCTAACAAGTAATAATACAATTTTTGGTACGCAAATCAAACATTTCCCAGTAGTTGATTGCCCCTTAATTTGTGATATGAGTAGTGATATCTTTTCGCGCCAAATAGATTTTTCAATGTTTGATATGATCTACGCGGGTGCTCAGAAAAATATGGGTCCTGCGGGAACGACCTTAGTCGTTATCAAAGAAGATATTTTAGGAAAAGTGACACGCCAGATTCCATCAATTATGGACTATAAAACGCACATCAGCAAAAGTAGTATGTTTAATACTCCCGCAGTATTTGCAGTATATGTTTCTATGCTAACCTTGCGCTGGTTAAAAGGATTGGGAGGTATTTCTGCCATTGAAGAAGTCAATGAACGTAAGGCAATATTATTGTATTCGGAAATTGAACTCAACCCTCTTTTCAAAGGATTTGCTGCCAAAGAAGATCGCTCTTCTATGAATGCTACCTTTAGCCTTACCGATGAAGATCTTAAAGAAACTTTTGACGCTATGTGGAAAGAAGCGGGTATCGTTGGTCTTAATGGTCACCGCAGTGTAGGAGGTTATAGAGCTTCTATGTACAACGCATTATCACTTGACAGTGTCGGAACATTAGTCGACGTTATGAGCGAATTAGAAAGAAAAGCATAAAAGAAAATACTAATTATTACTTATTATCAGAATAAGAACCTAAAAAAAACCGCTGGTGCGGGCATTCCTATGAAAGTATTAGCAAACGACGGAATATCACAATCAGGAGTAGATGCTCTTGAAGCTTCTGGATTTAAAGTCATTACCACAAACGTAGCCCAAGAGCAATTGATTGGGTATATCAATGAACAAAAGATAGATGTTGTACTCGTGCGCAGCGCTACAACGGTTCGTAAAGAAGTAGTAGACTCCTGCCCTAGCCTGAAGGTTATTGGACGCGGTGGTGTAGGTATGGACAATATTGATGTTGACTATGCTCGCGAAAAAGGAGTACACGTAATTAATACGCCAGCGGCATCTAGTGCCTCTGTGGCAGAACTCGTATTTGCACATATCTTTAATGGCGTGCGTTTTCTATATGATTCCAATCGAACAATGCCATTGGATGGAGACAGTAAGTTTAAAGGTCTTAAAAAGGCGTATGCAAATGGTAGCGAACTGAGAGGAAAGACGCTTGGTATTATTGGTTTTGGCCGTATTGGTCGTGAAGTAGCCAAAATAGGCTTAGGATGCGGAATGAAAGTGATCGCTAGTGACAAATTTGTTGGGGAAGCCACTATCAAAGTTGACTTTTACAACGGGCAATTTATCAATATTGATATTCAAACAGAGGCTATGGAGGATGTATTGAAGCATGCTGACTTTATAACACTTCACGTTCCAGCACAAAAAGACTATGTAATTGGCAAAGCTCAATTTGAGATAATGAAAGATGGCGCTGCTATCATTAATGCTGCTCGTGGAGGTGTCATTGATGAAGTTGCATTAGTAGATGCTCTGGATACGAATAAACTCTCTTTTGCTGGTTTAGATACCTTTGAAGACGAACCTACTCCAGCGATCAAAGTATTGATGAATCCTAAGATTTCCTTAACACCACATATTGGTGCTGCTACAGGAGAAGCTCAGGATAGAATAGGGACAGAACTTGCTGCGCAAATTACAAGTTTATTAAAAAACTAATTTTTTAAAACATCTAACGCCCATATCCATGATTTGGGTCGTTAATCGATAAATTCATATAAACCGTCCTTTAGGGGCGGGTTTTTTATACGACCACACTTTACCACATTCAATATTTTCGTAAGTTGAAAGGTCATTAATTAAAGTACTAGACAATGTCAGGATTATTAGATCTATTGAACAGCCCTATGGGGAAAACAATTATTAGCGGTGTCAGTGGCTCTGCGGCTCAATCTGAAAGTGCCACTGGAAATGTTCTTAGCATGGCCCTACCAGTATTAATGGGAGCGATGAAAAAAAATGTACAAACTCCTGAAGGTGCTGCTGGACTTATGAGCGCATTATCTGGGAAACATGACGGAAGTATACTTGATAACCTTGGCGCACTTTTCCAAGGAGGCGTAGATAAAAATGTAGAACAGGATGGAGCAGGAATATTAGGACACCTTCTCGGTGGAAATCAAGCCAATGTAGAAAATGCATTGAGTTCAAAATCTGGTATGGATGCTGGTGCTGTTGCACAAATCCTCAAAGTTGCCGCACCTATTCTTATGGGGGTATTGGGAAAACAATCAAAACAAAGTAATGTAAGCGATGCTGGAGGAATGAATGCGCTCCTCGGTGGTATGCTTGGAGGACAACCTAAAGAAAACCAAAGCCTAATCTCATCTTTACTTGATGCAGATGGAGACGGAAGCATTCTTGATGATGTAGCTGGAATGGTACTTGGTGGTAGCAGTAAAAAAGGAGGGCTAGGTGGATTGCTAGGTGGACTTTTTGGAAAGTAAACTATTCGGAACTATCATCATAATAATCACGTCTAGGGCTTTGTCTTAGACGTGATTCTTTTTTTAACTACCTTGGAGTAATTTTTAATATGATTGTTAAAAATAAAACTATGAAAAAATTAACCTACCTACTCCTAGCCCTTTGTATTGTTGTGGGATGTGCCTCCCAAGACACTCCTAAGAACCAACAAAAGAACCCTACAGATTCTGACACATTGAGAATCGCAAATGATAGCTTGGAATACGAAATAATCATCATTGAACCTGGTTTCAATACATGGCTTGTAGGTCAAAGACCTCGTGGCTTCTATGAACAATTTTGGCTGGAGAACAGAAATATCTTCCTTGTCAACGAATACAACAATCGCGTCCTTAACAGCACGCAATACGACCCAAATATCTACCAACTACAAATTGATTACCAACGTACTATTGATTACGGTTATGAAGTGAATTACCTTCTCTATAATTGGCTTGAATTTTTCCAAAAGCAATACAAACAAAAGCTGCGATAGTTGTACTTTTGACAATATATGGAGCATTTTAAGCAACGCTGGGAAATTACCAAAAATTGGCAACTCATACATCCCTTTATCGGCATCCTTGCCGCCGCTTTATGTGGCTATATCATAGCAAAAGGAATTCTAAAATCATTCATCCTATCTGATAACAGTTATCATCTAGTATTGTTGATTTCGGCAAGCTTGCTACTGACTTATATTCTGATAAAAATCTCACTTTGGCTGTTTACCAAATTATACGGACGCTGGAAAGTCAAAGCCCGCTGGGAACTCATCGCCATGTTCTTAGTCTTTGCGGTAACAGGAAGTACAGCAGGAAAGCTCTCTAATCCGCTTATGGAACTTATAGGTTTAGATCGTTCCATTACAAATGGTTGGATATACTGGCCTGTTAGAATTCTCTTAATATTCCCTATTTACCAAATATTGTTAGTTATCTTTGGCTGGATCTTTGGCCAATATACCTTCTTTAGAGCATTTGCTATTAAAATGGCTAGTAGAATGGGACTTGGATTTCTGTTTAAAACCTCTTGATGTATTTTAAAACGCAAAACATAGCATATCGTATGGCTGCACTTATCCTAGTGTTCAGCTTACTATTGCCAGCTTCCCTTGCGTTTGCTCATAGCGCTCAAAATCATGATCATGTAGATCGTTGCGAGATGGTATCAGACGCACACATGCATGAGAAAACGCTTGACTGCGATTTTGATGACATTGTACTTCAAAAATTGGGTGTGTATGCTTTCGCGAAAGCAGAATTGACAACACCTCCAACCTATCCCAAAGCCGTTTTTACCTATTCCTCTTGGACGAGCACGGAAACAAAATTTACCACAACTACCCGAGGTCCTCCGACCTGTTAATATTGATTTTTAATCAATTATTAACGAACACTTCTTACCATGAAACTTTATACATTGCTCGGCTGCTTATTGCTGAGTACTATTGGAACGGCTCAGAATTGCAGTTATATGCTCTCTGGCTACATCATCGACTTACACGATAACACCGTACTGTATGATGCTACCATTATTATCGCTGGTTCTGAACAAAAGATTCCAGTGGACAAAGATGGGAGATATCAAATCACTGGTTTGTGTAAGGCTACGTATACCCTTCAGGTGTCCCACCCTTCCTGTGAAACCCAGGCTGTTCGTGTGTCGGTTGATGGCAACACTGTGCGTACCATCCACATGGAGCATCACTTAGAATCACTGGGCGATATTGAGTTAAAAGGCCACGCCCATAAATCCAAAAGTAAAACGGCCACCGAAACTGTGGTAGACCATAAGCTTTTAGAATCTAATAGTGCTGGATCCTTGGGAGATGCACTGAAACAGTTAAGTGGTGTTTCTTCACTCAATACGGGAAATACGGTGGCAAAACCTGTAATTCAAGGATTACACAGCAGTCGTGTACTCCTTATTACAGACGGAACACGCTTGCAGGATCAAGAATGGGGTGTTGAACACGCTCCTAATATTGATATTAATAGTGCTGGAGAAGTGACCGTGATAAAGGGAGCGGCAGGCCTACAATATGGAGGTGACGCCATAGGGGGTACCATTGTTATTGAACCAGAGAGGATTCCTGTTAAAGACACGTTGTTTGGACGGACTATTCTCACTGGAGCGACTAACGGTCGTGGTGGATCTTTGGCAACATCCATCATGAAATCATCAAATAGTGGTTGGTTTGGAGGATTGGAAGGAAGCATCAAACGTTTTGGTGATTTTGAAGCTCCGGACTATGTATTAAGCAATACTGCTGTTTCAGAACGTAACCTTGGTGCACGTTTTGGACTTAACAGGTATAAATTTGGCCTAGAAGTTAATTATTCTCGCTTTGAAAAAGAAGCAGGAATTCTGCGCTCTTCTCACCTTGGTGGTGCAGAGGACTTAGTAGTCGCTATTAATAGTGATAAACCGTTTGTTATCGAACCTTTTACTTATGACATCAACCCGCCAAGGCAAGAAGTCATACATCAGATTGCTAAAATAAAAGGTTTTTTTCGCTTTGAAAACTTTGGGAAGTTATCGGCTCAGGTAGACTATCAGCGTAATAATCGTTTAGAATTTGACATCCGGAGAGATAGCGAAGACACTCGACCTTCTATTGACCTACAATTGGAAACAGTTAGTACGAATATAGATTTCGAGTACACTGCAGATAATACCGTAACAGCAAAAGTGGGCGTTTCTGGAAACTATCAAAATCACTTTCCAGATCCATCTACTGGCGTCAGACGATTAATTCCAGACTATGAAGTAGAAAATATTGGGGTATATATTCTTGGATCTAAACAATGGGATGCCTGGACTATAGAAGGAGGGGCGCGTTTTGATTACAATCATATTGTTGCTGAAAAATTCTACACAACATCACTTTGGGAAGAGAGAGGGTACGACCTTTTATTTCCAGATCTTGTCATTGAAGAATTTGACAATCAGCTACTAGTGAGACCTGATTTGAGTTATTCAAATATCTCTGCTACGGCTGGTGCGAGCTATGATTTCACTAACAAAACAGTGCTTTCTTTTAATTACGCGCTCGCTACAAGAGCTCCGAATGTTTCTGAGTTATTTAGCGATGGATTGCATCAAAGCGCTGCTCGCATAGAACTGGGAGATCTCCGTTTTGAACAAGAGATCGCTTCTAAGTTTTCGTTAGCTTATGTGTATTCCGGTGCTTCTTGGAGTGCAACTATAGCTCCTTTTGCTAATTTCATTTCAAACTATATTCTTATAGAGCCTACGGGGGTACAGCAAACCATCCGTGGGAATTTCCAAGTATGGGAATATAGACAGACACAAGCTAGACTGCTTGGCGTTGATCTGGATATGAAATTTACGCTCAACGAACATTGGAATTTGAAAAATCAATTTTCGCTAGTAAAAGGACAGGATCAAACGCGTAACCAAGCCTTGATTAATATGCCTTCGGCTAATACTCGAAATACGATTACCTATCGTTTACCTTCTTGGAAGAATCTTCAATTATCGTTAGAAAGCAATTATGTCTTTAGACAAAATGAATTTCCTGACACTAATTTTGAGGTATTCCTTCCTCAAACGGAGACGCTAGAGTTGGTAGACGTGAGTACACCACCTGATGCCTATCATCTGCTTAATTTTAGAGGTGATATTGATTTCGCTTTAAGCGAAAAAAGCACCATTAATCTTGGTTTAATGGTAAACAACCTACTGAATACTTCTTATAGGGAGTATCTCAATAGACAGCGCTATTTCTCTGATGATCTCGGAAGAAATATACTGCTACAAATCAAAATAAATTATTAATAATGTTGGCGTTAGAAACGCCCTCAAAAAAAAAACAAATGAAAAATCTATCTATTTACACATTAATTTTTGCACTTTGCCTTTCTTTTGCCGCTTGTTCTAGTGACGACGACAGCACACCTGAAATTGTCAACGAAGAAGAAGTCATTACAACAGTTTCATTAACATTGACACCTCCGGCCCCAGGAACGGTCGTTATATTGCGATCCTTTGATGCAGATGGGGACGGACCTACTGCACCAGTTGTTACTGTTTCAGGGAACCTAGCCGCTAATACGTCGTATACAGGATCTTTGACTTTTTTGAACGAAACCGAATCTCCAGCAGAAGACATCACAGAAGAAGTGGAGGATGAAGCCGATGAGCACCAAGTATTTTACACCCTTGGAAGTGATCTACAAGCGACGGTTACCTACGCTAATTTTGATGAAGATAGCAATCCATTAGGTACAGAGGTAGGCGTTCAAACCTCAGACGCGAGTCAAGGGAATGTAACGATTACATTGCGCCACGAGCCAAAAAAACCTAATGATGGGACTTTAAACGATGCAGGCGGTGAGACGGATGTGCAGGTTAGCTTTCCCGTAGTGATTAATTAAAAAACTACATTTCAAAAAAAATCCCAAAGAGCAATCTTTGGGATTTTTTTTTGAAACTCATTGTATTACTCCTTCGGTTCTTGTTCAGGTTTCGCAAACAAATCCATCACAGCACGTCCCAAAAATTCAGTGACGTCTCCTGCCATTAAGCCTTCAATACTATATTGATTGACAGCAATATCTGCGGCAAGTCCATGGAAATAGACACCCAAAATAGCTGCTTCCATAGGATGATATCCTTGTGCTAAATGCCCTGTAATAACACCAGTGAGTACATCTCCAGAACCTGCAGTTGCAAGACCAGGGTTACCCGTTGTGTTTATATAGAGTTTGTAGTCATATACGGTAATTGTGTGTGCCCCCTTAATAACAACAATCACGTCATGCTCTTTGGCGAATTTGGCGGTCTTTTCAAGCTTATCAAAATCATTATCCCACTTCCCTATCAAGCGTTCTAATTCACCCAGGTGTGGCGTAAATATTGACAATGGAGGCACTTCTTGTATCAACTTAGGACGTTTTGCTAAGATATTAATCGCATCGGCATCAATAACGATAGGCGATTTTTGAGCTTTCAAAAAAGAGTCCATAGCCGCTACCGTTTTTTCATCCGTTCCCATTCCTGGACCAATAGCAATAGCATTGGCTTCGGTTTGAAAATCAATTTCTTCAAAAACCTTCCCGTTAAAATTATCCGTTTCAACCATTACCTCTGGAATCGCAGTTTGAATAATTGGCACACCAACTTGGGGAACATAGGCTGTAACTTTTCCACTTCCTGCACGCATTGCCGCTTTTGCAGCCAGCATCACAGCGCCCATTTTACCATAACTTCCGCCTATAATCAAACTATGCCCAAACATTCCTTTATGGGCAAACTTGTTACGTCCCTTATACATCATTAGGATTTCTTGCTTTGAAATCAACTCTGTATCCACTTTTATTTCAGCCATATACTCGGGATCCAAGCCGATATCGATCACATCCCACATATTGACAAACTGCCCGCTGTCTGGTAAAAAGAAGGCTAATTTTGGTGACATAAAACTAAGGGCAAAGGTAGATGTAACAATGACATCACCTTCCTTCATTCCCTGATTCATATACATTCCCGAAGGAATATCTACCGATAGGATATAGGCCTTAGATTCATTAATCTTTGTAAACAACTTCTTTACCCAATCATCAGGACATCGATTTAAACCAATACCAAAAATAGCGTCAATAATGATATCCTTTGGGTCCATTTCTGGCAACTCGGATTCCTCCTTGAGTAGGTGTGGCCAATTCTTGGTTGCACTTTTTAAAGCATCATATGCTTTTAGAAAATGCGGAGAACGTTTGTCGCTACAGTTGACAATGTAGGCGGTTACGTTATATCCATTTTCTATCAGATTGCGAGCAACGACCAATCCATCTCCTCCGTTATTTCCAATACCACAAAAAACCTTAATTGGTACTTGTCCGCCTTGAAGGCGCTCGTGAATCCATTCATACACATAGCCTCCTGCTCTTTCCATTAGGTTATAAGAAGGAATCCCCTCTTTTTCAAGGGTTGCCTTGTTTGCTTCGTAAATCTGCTTTGCGCTGTATATTTTCATCTGTTGTATCTAAACTGAGTATTCCGTGTACGAAAGCAGAAACTATTACCACTTCCAAAATTTTCAACCAACAAACAATAGTCATTTTATGAATTTCTCAAAAATGAAGTGAATGGCTTGCTCGCTACGGTAAATGTACTACTTTTAACACATCACAAACAAGATGATAACAGAACAAAATAGATCGTTTTTTATAGCAATCGGCACAACATCTGCTACGATTACCCCATTGGGGTTTTAACGGTTACATAGCATCCATCCCTATATCTGTTGATCAGATAGTCCCTCTCAGTTCATATTGAAATTCATTTAAAAAGATTCCCATTCTTTTGGGCATTCAAAGATTATGCGCATATTAAAATTTGGTGGTACATCCGTTGGAAGTATAGATAATATTCAGAAAGTCATTGCCATTGTGAGCAAGCAAGCCAAGCAGCATCGTGTTGCCGTTGTGGTTTCTGCTGTAGGTGGCATTACAGATATTCTTATTAAAGCGGGGCAGCTGGCGGCACAAAAAGAGGAGCGTTACCAATCCCTTTTTGAAGTGATCAGAGAGAAGCATATCGCTTTCGCGAAAGCGCTCACAAATGAAGACCCAATCGTATTGGCAGATATTACAAGCCTTATGATGGATTTAGAAGCCTTGCTCCATGGCATCTTCCTAATTCATGAACTTTCGCCAAAAACCATGGATAAATTAACGGCTTTTGGAGAACTCACTTCCTCTCGTATTATTGCAGCAGCTTTTAATAGTCATGGCACTCCTGCCGAACTGAAAGACAGTCGCCAACTCATAACCACCGATAGCGCACATACAAAAGCAACGGTAGATTATGACCTTACCAACAAAGTCATCGTCCATCACTTCAAGACCAACACCGCACAAATCACCATTCTCCCTGGTTTTATAGCACGCACGAGCACAGGAGAAACGAGTACCTTAGGGCGTGGCGGTTCCGATTTTACCGCAGCCATAATCGCCGCAGCGGTCCATGCAGCTGTTGTTGAAATTTGGACCGATGTAAGTGGTATGTTCTCCGCCAATCCAAAATTAGTAAAACAAGCACAACCCATACTCCATATTTCCTATGATGAAGCTATGGAATTGTCCCACTTTGGTGCAAAGGTACTCTACCCTCCTACCATCGTTCCCGTCATGCGAAAAGACATCCCCATTCACATTAAAAATACACTTGAGCCAGAAGCTCCAGGTACCCGAATTGGTTCGCAAGAACCAAATACTACTAATCCCATAAAAGGAATTAGTCATGTAAGTGATATTGCACTACTCACTATAGAAGGTGGTGGAATGGTTGGAATCACAGGAACATCAAAACGCTTATTTGAAACCTTATCGCAGCAAAGAATTAATGTTATTTTGATTACGCAAGCATCTAGCGAACACAGCATTTGTATTGGTGTTATGCAAAAAGATGCACCCCGTGCTAAAGAGTATATTGACACTGAATTTGCCTATGAAATTTCACTGGGAAAAGTAGAACCGCTTATCGTAGAGGATTACCTCGCAATTATTGCGCTCGTGGGCGAAAAAATGAAAAGTCATCAGGGTATCTCTGGAAAGATGTTTCGCACGCTAGGTAAAAATAATGTAAATATTAGGGCGATTGCACAAGGGGCAAGTGAAAAGAATATTAGTGCAGTCATCGCTCAAAAGGATGTCAAAAAAGCACTCAATAGTCTGCACGAACGCTTCTTCGAAGATCAACGTAAACAACTCAATCTCTTTATCATGGGCGTTGGGAATGTTGGTGGACGCTTGATGGCACAAATTGAGCAGCAGCAAACATACCTATCGGAGCACTTTAATCTGAGTATCCGTGTTATGGGAATTTCAAACAGCCGGACCATGGTCATAGATGAAGAGGGCATCGATCTTTCTCAATGGAGAGATCAATTAGCATCTGGGGAGAAGGCATATTTAGAAGCATTTCGCGCAAGCGTCATCAGCCTCAACGTACGCAACAGTGTTTTTGTTGACATCACAGCAAATGAAACTGTCGCCTACTCCTACGCAGATTACTTACGAAACAGCATTGCGGTGGTTGCCTGCAACAAAATTGCCTGTGCCGATAGCTTTGAAAACTATAAAGAGCTCAAACGCCTGAGCCGAACCTATAACGCTTCGTTTATGTTTGAAACCAATGTTGGAGCAGGATTACCCATTATAGATACACTTGGAAACCTCATCGCCTCCGGAGATCGCATTACCAAAATACAAGCGGTACTTTCCGGAAGTTTGAATTTTGTATTCAATAATTTTAAATCAGGGGATAGTTTTCATGATGTGGTACAGCAAGCCAAAAGCGAAGGATATACAGAACCCGATCCTCGTATCGACTTAAGCGGTGTTGATGTAGCTCGTAAAATCTTAATTTTGGCAAGAGAAAGCGGACTACAACAGGAACTGGGCGATATTGAAAATACTCCTTTTCTAACCAAAAATAACTTGGAAAGTACAGATGTCCCTCATTTCTTTGAGACTTTAAAAGAAGATGCAGCTCATTTTGAAAAATTAGTCAGTGACGCTGCAACGAAAGGGCATCGTTTAAAATATGTTGCCCAATTAGATAATGGAAAAGCCAGTGTAGGTTTACAAGCTGTAGGTCCAGAAAGTGCTTTTTATAATTTGGAAGGAAAGGATAATATCGTACTTTTCTACACCGAACGCTACCCAGAAAATCCATTGATTGTAAAAGGTGCCGGTGCCGGTGGAGATGTCACTGCAAGTGGCTTGTTTAGTGATATCATTAGACTACGAACAAACTAGAAAAGGAAAAATACCCATGAATTCACAACAAGATTTTCGTTCGGAGACGAATGAAATAAGGGTCTTCTGCCCTGCTACCGTGGCAAACGTCAATTGCGGGTTTGATGCACTTGGATTTGCGCTAGAGGGCATCGGAGACGAAATGGTTTTCCGAAAAACAAAAGAATTAGGGCTTCGCATTACCAAAATCACAGGAGAAAAGCTTCCCATGGAAGCCGAAAATAATGTCGCTGGTGTCGCTGGAAATGCAATGCTCGATGGGGTGCATGCAGATTTTGGAGTTGCTATAGAAATTCACAAAAAGATTCGCTCAGGAAGTGGTATTGGCAGTAGCAGTGCTAGTGCAGCCGGAGTTGTTTTTGGCATCAATCAGTTTTTAAAAGAACCGTTGACTCATCTTGAATTGACACGATATGCTATGAAGGGGGAGGCCTTAGCTAGTGGCAATGAACATGCAGATAATGTGGCGCCTTGTATTTACGGTGGCACCACTTTAGTAACGGGTTACAATCCTTTTAAAGTGATTGCATTACCTCCTATGGAGACGGTGTATGTAGGTATTTTACATCCACACATACAAATCAAAACAAAGGATGCCCGTGCAATTCTTCCTAAAGAAGTCCCTTTAAAAGATGCCATAACCCAGGCCCAGCATTTGGCAGGTTTTGTAGCATCCTTATACGAGTGGGACAAGGAGTTATTCAAAGAAAGTATCCAGGATGTCCTAGTAACCCCGTATAGAAAGCAGTTGATTCCGCATTTTGACGCTATTGCTAAACTCTCTAAGGAGCATGGAGCAATTGCTTTTGGTATTTCAGGAAGTGGGCCAAGTATGTTTTGCTTAGCTTTCGCGAAAGCGCACATAGATAGTTTCCTCGCAGCCAGCGAAGAATTTTATACGAATGAAGGTTTAGAAGTAGACACCTATTCGAGTCGAATTGCTAGATCAGGTTGCCGAGTCATCTAATACAAGGAACTACTCAAAGAAAAATACAATCGTTTTAACGGACACATAATGAAATACTACAGTTTACAAAACCAAGCCCCAGCCGTATCTTTTGACGAAGCTGTTATTAAAGGAATAGCGCCGGATAAAGGACTCTATTTTCCGGAACAAATTCCAATTCTTGCTGCCTCTTTCTGGAACACCATAGAAAACCGAACCAAAGAAGAAGTTGCCTTTGCGATGATGAAACCCTTCGTAGGGGATGCCATGGACGACGCTGTCTTACTGGAAATAGTCACAGATGTTTTGTCGTTTGACTTTCCTATCATTGAGATAGAAGAGAATATCTCGACGCTAGAGCTTTTTCACGGTCCGACAATGGCATTTAAAGATGTGGGCGCGCGTTTTATGGCACGTTGTCTGGGTCATTTTTTAAAACAGCGAAAGCAAAAAGAAGAGGTAACTGTATTGGTAGCTACTAGTGGAGATACTGGAGGTGCCGTTGCTAGAGGTTTTTATAAAGTACCTGGAATCAAAGTGGTTATTTTATACCCTTCTGGGAAAGTGAGCGATATTCAAGAAAAGCAACTGACTACCTTAGGCGAAAACATTACGGCCTTAGAAGTGGATGGCACTTTTGATGATTGTCAGGCCATGGTTAAACAAGCCTTTTTGGATACCGATATTACGAGACAACGTCAATTGACTTCTGCCAATAGTATCAATGTAGCAAGATGGCTTCCGCAGTCATTGTATTATGCCTTCGCGTATCAGAAACTAAAAAAACAAGGGAAAGAATTGGTTTTTTCAGTGCCTAGTGGAAATTTTGGAAATATTTGCGCAGGGATGGTTGCTCATTTGATGGGCATGCCCGTGAAGCAGTTTATAGCTGCTGTGAATAGTAATACTACAATTCCGCGATTTATGCGTTCTGGCATCTATGCTCCAGCTGCTACCGTGCCTACCATCAGTAACGCCATGGACGTAAGTGATCCAAGTAATTTTGTCCGTGTTTTACAATTGTTTCAAAATGATAGAGGCATTCTTTCAGAAAAATTCACCTCCTATTCCTATTGCGATGCCGCAACGCGTGGAGCGATGTATTCATTGCATAAAGAACATGGCTATATTGCAGATCCACATGGAGCGATTGGTTATTTAGGACTGAAAGCCTATATGAAAGATCATCCGGATGCATATGGCATCTTTTTAGAAACGGCGCACCCTGTCAAGTTTTTACCAGCAGTAGCCCCTGTAGTTGGTGACATTAGTCCGTTACCAGAACAAATTAAAGGACTGATGCATCGAGAAAAAGTAGCCATCCAAGCTCATAATTATGCCGATTTAAAAAAATATTTAATATCCTAGAAAAAGAAAATGGCAAATAATAAATTGGTTGTAAATGAACGGCAGCGGCAATTGGGAAATTTTCTTGTTGGCAGATTGCTCCCCTTTAAAAAGAAACGACAAGTTGGCCCTTATACTTTTATCGATCATATGGGACCGTCTGAGATTAAACCAGGAGGATATATTGATGTAGATCAACATCCACATATTGGATTGTCTACCCTTACCTATTTGTTTGAAGGAGCTATTGAGCATAGAGATAGCATAGGGAGTGTGCAAAATATTCATGCTGGCGACGTAGGCTTTATGACTTCGGGCAAAGGTGTTACGCACACCGAACGCACACCGAAGCACATGCGCACTGGAAGTTCTCATATCATGCATGGTTATCAAATATGGGTGGCACTCCCAAAAGCATTTGAGGATATGGAACCACGCTTTGATTATTTTGCTGCGCAAGACATTCCGGCTTGGGACACAGATGCTTGTTCTCTGCGTTTAGTAGCTGGAACGGCCTTTGGAAAGACGGCTCCCTTAGTTGGGTTTTCTTCCTTATTTATGGTGGACGTTCTTGCACAGGAAGAAACTACGTTAGACCTTAGAAATCAATTAGAAGGAGAGGTCGCATTTGTGGTTGTCAAAGGCTGCATTCAAATAGATGGAGAAGCCATTGAAGCGGGTCAGATGTGTATTAGTACAACAGACAATGCTTGTAGCATACATTTGCAAAAAGAAGCACGCGTATTACTCTTTGGAGGAAAACCGCTGCCAGAGGAACCATTACTCTCATGGAATTTCGTTTCCTCAGATCGAGACAAACTAAAACAGGCTCGCATAGATTGGGACGCACGACGGTTCCCAAAAGTCCCTGGAGATGACACCTATATTCCTTTTCCAAAGATATAAACGGTTATATCCCTCACGTTTAAATACGGAGACGTTCATCACTTTATCCTCTTTTTAACATCGCTAAGGTTTCATTTCGATTAACTTGTTTCCGTTAACCAAATGTATCCAACTATGAAATCATCAGGAATCAAACGACGCAACTTTTTAAAAACGGCTTCTCTTGCCGCAGCAGGAACCCTGAGCTTGGTTAGTGTCCCTTATTTGGAGCAACACCTCTACTTATAAGGAAGCAAGAAGACCTCATCAATGCTGTTATAGTACTCAAATAGGAACCCTCGTCTCGATGATGAAATGGATGCGTGAGGTTGTGGCACGTCAGGTACACGGACTACAAACATCTGAGCTAGATTATTTGATAGATGATAAGGCAAATACTATTGGTGCCATGCTCATTCCCCTTGGAGCAACAGAACGTTTTAACAGCTAAACATCTTTGAAGGAAGAAACTGGGGGCACTGGCCTTCTGCCGATAGAAAACGTTGGAGTAGCGCTTCTGGACTGAGAGACGAAGGCCGTAAGAAAATTAAGGGAAATAACCTTCAGTACTATCTAGATGCATTGGAGGAAATACGTTATCATTCCCGTGAAGAGCCTGCCCAAAAAGATGATGAATGGCTTTTTGAGATTGATCAAGACTGGCCTTGGGATCCTACCAATGCCTATTGCATATGGTTCCATGTGATAGAACATGAATCGAATCACAATGGACAGGTAAAGTTTATTAAGAGTCGACTTCCTGCTTTGTAATTATTCTTATACACACCTTGTTTCTAGTACATTTTGTCTAATTTAGTTAGGCTAATATCAGCGGTAAGACTCACAAACAACTGACCCAAATATTTCAAGACTTCACAGGCACTGTTAAAGGTGGTTATTTTCTATTGTCAAAACCAATGAAACTACCTCCTCTAGCGGAAAACTAAACTCCCTAATTATGAGAAAATTACTATGTGTCATTATTTGTTCCTTTTTCCTTTCTTATGGACTGGCCCATATGAACTTATTAATAGCGCAAACACCACCTCCAGCCATAGCATTAGACTTTGAAGCACGTTCTTTTGAACATAAAGGAAAAGTCCTTCCCTATCGCATCCTACTCCCCAAGAGTTTTGATGCAACCCAAAAATACCCGCTGCATCTATTTCTACATGGTTCCGGAGAACGTGGAAATGATAACGCAGCTCAACTTATTCATGGAAGCCAGTTGTTCCTAAAAATGAGAGATAGTTACCCCGCAATTGTTATTTTCCCTCAATGCCCTTCGGAAGATTATTGGGCTCAGATTTCATCTGAACGAAATCAAGAAACCAATGAACGTATATTTAACTATCCAGAAGAAAGCGAACCTACATGGGCTATGAGTGCATTGATACAGCTATTGGACGAGATGTTGCAAGAATCCTACATCAACCATCAACAAATATATATTGGAGGTTTATCTATGGGTGGTATGGGAACTTTTGAACTATTAGCAAGACGTCCAAATACCTTTGCGGCGGCAACTCCCATTTGTGGTGGTGGTCAACCTGCCCATGTCTCTCGTTGGGCATCCAATACACCCGTATGGATTTTTCACGGTGATGATGACACCGTCGTTCCCTCACGGTATTCTAAGCTAATGGTCGAAGCCCTCTTAAGAAATGGACAAGAACCTAAATTCTCCCTCTATCCTTCAGTCAATCACAATAGTTGGGATAATGCCTTTGCTGAACCTGAATTTTTCTCTTGGGTCTATGATCAGCTTAAAACTCAGGAATAATTATCTCTTCCTAAATAATAGAATGAGTCTCTATTCTATCTAAGTTTCTTCGCCTGCTTTTTCATCCTTTTTATAATTAAAAAGAAAGTGTCTTTTCATACATTTGCCTCTCTAATCAAAATGCTTGCAAACCTACTATGAAAAATACTGCTCTCTCTGCAATACACGAATCTCTAGGAGCCAAAATGGTCCCTTTTGCTGGATACAATATGCCTGTTTCTTATGAAGGTGTGAATGCTGAACATGAAACCGTACGCAAAGGTGTTGGGGTTTTTGATGTATCGCATATGGGAGAGTTCTTAATAGAAGGAGAGACAGCGATTGAACTGCTACAACGTATTTGTTCTAACGATGTCTCCAAAATAAGCGTCGGTGGTGCGCAATACAATTGTTTGCCTAACGAAGAAGGAGGAATTGTGGATGATTTGATTGTCTATCGCCTAAAAGAGCTACAATATCTAGCGGTCGTAAATGCTTCGAACATTGATAAAGATTGGGCTTGGTTCCATAAGCACAATAGTTACGGAGCAGAGTTAAAAAACATCTCTGAAGATTTTTCATTATTAGCCATTCAAGGGCCTAAAGCTGCAGAAGCTATGCAGTCATTGACGGAAGTGGATCTATCTGCTATCAAATTTTATACGTTTCAAGTAGCTCCATTTGCAGGTGCTGAACATGTAATCATCAGTGCTACGGGATATACCGGAAGTGGAGGCTTTGAAATCTATTGCCACAATGCTGATGCCGAAATGATTTGGGCCAAAGTTTTTGAAGCAGGTGCCCAATGGGACATCAAACCTGTCGGACTGGCCGCTAGAGATACACTGCGTTTAGAAATGGGATATTGCTTATACGGCAATGATATTGATGATTCTACCTCTCCCCTGGAAGCAGGACTTGGCTGGGTAACAAAATTCACCAAAGACTTCGTTAATAGCGACAACTTAAAAGCGCAAAAAGAAGCAGGAATCACTCAGAAACTCGTCGGTTTTGAATTAAACGAACGCGGTATTCCAAGACAGGGATATGATATTGTAGATGATGCTGGTAACAAAATTGGCCATGTAACCTCAGGAACCATGGGCCCTTCTGTTGAGAAAGGCATCGGAATGGGATATGTCGATATGGCTTTCGCGAAAGCGGACTCAAAAATTAATATTCAGATACGTAAGAAAGCGATCCCCGCAACCGTTGTAAAGACACCCTTTTACAAAGGATAAATCGTGCGTTATAAATGTTTAGTTAAGAATTCATAGAACGCTGAATACTTAAAATAAAAACGCAGTTTTATCGCTTACAAAAAATCTAAAGATCGTATTCTTATCCTCGGAGCTAGTGGCTTTTTGGGGAGTGCGCTATACAAGGAATTGTATCGGTATTATGATACCTATGGCACCTATAACTCCGGTAAAATTTACAGCGACAACAAGCACTTCTTTCGGTTTGATCTTGAAGCTGATGATATTTTTGAACTGCTTAAAAAGCTACGCCCATCGGTGGTCATTTCTGCCCTACGCGGACCCTTTCCAGCACAATTGGAAGCTCATCAATTAATGGTAGAGTATGCAGCGTTAAGTGGCTGCCGACTTGTATTCCTATCGAGTGCGAATGTATTTGATGCTTTTTCGCATTATCCAAGTTACGAAAATGACAAGACCTTGTCTGAAAGCATCTACGGGAAACTTAAAATTCGCTGTGAGACTATACTCATGCAAAACCTACCTGAAAAGCAATACGCCATTGTGCGATTACCAATGGTTTTTGGCGTTGGCTCTCCGCGCGTTCGTGAAATAAAAAATGCGCTGCTTCTTAATGATCCTATCGAAGTGTTTCCACACTTGATTATGAATACAACGACAGATTATAAATTCAGTCAGCAACTGCATTATATTATCAATCGCAAACTGCATGGTATTTTTCATTTAGGAAGTAAAGATCTGATACATCATAAGGAGTTTATAGGGGAAGTTGTTCAAGTGTTGGATCTAAATCTAAAGGCAGCGTACAAAAACGTTTACACTAGCAATTTTGATCGTTATTTGGCCGTCCTTCCTAAAGACAATGGCTTACCTAAACATTTAACGATCACAAATGAAGAGGTGGTTTTAGGCAGTTATAAGATCTAAGATTAAATTAGCTTTTTTTTGCTTTCGCGAAAGCGGAATTCCGTACATTTAAATGACACCAATTAGTAACATTCCAAACATACGATCCTATGAAACTTACAGATGCACAAATCAATGACCGTTTAGAAGAATTTCCGGATTGGGAATATATCGAAAATGCGCTACATACGAATATTGAGTTTGAAAACTTCAGAGAAGTATTTTCAACCATGACTAGAATCGCCTTCGAGTGTGAGCGTTTAAATCACCATCCAGATTGGAGTAATTCGTATAACGAATTGGATATTTCATTATCTACACATGGAGCTGGTGGTGTTACTGAGAAGGATTTTGATCTCGCTGCTGCGATTGAAGATATTCTAAACGCCTAGTCTTTTTATTTACGTTTCCTTTTTGTTATTTTTACCAGCACATCGAAGTAGCTGGCATATTGAATTATGTCTTGCCGACACCTGAGATAACACAGAAACCATACACTATACAATAGATTAGAATACCTACATATGGGAAGAGCATTTGAATTTAGGAAAGCACGTAAAATGAAACGTTGGAGCGCCATGTCTAAGGCGTTTACACGTATCGGGAAGGATATTGTCATGGCCGTGAAAGAAGGCGGACCAGACCCGGATAGTAATTCCAGGCTCCGTGCCGTTATTCAGAATGCTAAGTCGCTCAATATGCCTAAAGACAATGTGGAACGTGCCATTAAGCGCGCTTCAGATAAGAGTCTTGGGGATTATAAAGAAGTTATTTTTGAAGGATATGCACCTCACGGAATTGCCGTTCTTGTCGAAACTGCTACCGATAACAATACGCGTACCGTTGCCAACGTACGATCATACTTCAATAAATGTGACGGAAGTTTAGGCACCTCAGGTTCTGTGATCTTTATGTTTGACCACACCTGTAACTTCACGATCAATGCTGAAGGCAAAGACGTAGATGATGTTGAATTAGAATTTATTGATTTTGGGGTTGATGAAGTATTCGAAGATGAAGATGGTATCCACTTATACGCGCCGTTTGAAAGTTTTGGAGCGATCCAAGGAGAATTAGAATCCAGAGAAGTTGAGATCATTTCTTCAGGATTTGATCGGATCTCTCAGGTGATGAAGAAACTGACACCAGAACAAGAAGCAGACGTAAATAAGCTCTTAGATAAATTAGAAGAAGATGACGATGTTCAGAATGTTTTCCACACGATGGAAGCTTCTGAAGAAGAATAGACGTCGTTCTATATATACACCAAAACCGTTCTTGAAAAAGAGCGGTTTTTTTGTGTTACGCTTTCGCGAAAGCGACTCATTTAGTTTGGTTTA
Source organism: Dokdonia sp. (assembly GCA_047630395.1). Classification (GTDB taxonomy): domain Bacteria; phylum Bacteroidota; class Bacteroidia; order Flavobacteriales; family Flavobacteriaceae; genus Dokdonia. The sequence goes on along the minus strand of JBLHXM010000030.1, from coordinate 5,338 downwards.
TTAACTCTTAGGTATCCAACGATCAAAACGCCCAGCGATACGGTCTTTTGCAAGTTGGAGAATCATATGAAACTGATCTTCAATATTGGTGTCGGAATTATCGATCATGATCGCATCTTCGGCTTTTACTAAAGGAGAATCTTCTCGAGTAGTATCAATAGTATCTCTTTCGACCACATTTGCAAGTACGGCTTCATAAGAAACGCTATCTCCGCGGTCGACCAATTCATCATAGCGACGTTGGGCGCGTTTTTCGGCAGAAGCGGTCATAAATATCTTTAGTTCGGCATTTGGGAACACTACTGTGCCAATATCCCTACCGTCCATCACAACACCCTTGTCATGACCCATACGTTGCTGTTGCTCGACCAACTTGGCTCTCACCTCAGATACAGTTGCTACAGGGCTCACAAAGGAAGATACGGTAAGCGTACGAATATACTTCTCTACATTATTTCCATTCAGGCAGACCTCTGCTTTTCCCGTCTCTTCATTACGCTCAAAACTAATATGGATTGCATTTAGTTTGGCAATCAAGCCTTCTTTATCAAAAAAACCCTCGGCAATCAAGCCATGCTCCATGGCATACAGCGTTACCGCTCGATACATGGCACCCGTATCTACATAGATGTATTCTAGCCAGTCGGCGAGTTGTTTGGCAACGGTACTCTTCCCTGTAGAGGAATAGCCGTCTATAGCAATGGTAATTTTCTTTAAATACAAGAGCGATTCACTTTGTAGCAAAAATAGGAATTAAATGAGTAGTACGACATACGAATTACGCGGGCGAAATCGTACTTGATAAAAAAGAATATGGAACTTAGAATATGGATTCAAGCTAAAGAGAGAGAGAGAGAGAGAAACCATAACTGCTCTTCTCTGGTAATAAATGCGCGCTCCCTTTCTTATTCTGTTTTTCTTAAAGCGATAAATCTGTCTGTTAACACGAGGATTTCCAGCTTTTGTTCCTTTGCTATATACTCGATGGTTTCTTTTCTATACATAAAGATATGGGTAGGGTCTTTTCGATAATGCCAAGTATTGAAGTTAATCTGGTCATTGTACAACAATGTCATAATGAGCAACCTCCCCTTAGGTTTCAATAAAGACACAAGGCGATCAATTTCTAGTTTGGGATTGTTAAAATGTTCAAACACCTCACAGCTCACGATATAATCATAGGAGGTACTAAATATTTCTTGATCAGGAGCGAAGAATGGATCGTATGGAACAATGTCATAGTCTTTCTTCTTTAGCATACTAGAAATAACAGGTCCGGTACCACTTCCAAAATCTAATCCCTTATGCGTTGGCAAGCATGTATCGAGCACATAACGAGTAATGGGCATTGTAAATTTTTGATACCTAATATCCTCTACATCATTGTTGTGTGTTTGATACAGTGCTTTTTCTTCGGCAGGGGGTAGATATTGCTTTTCATCTTTTACAATGGCTTTACAGCGGCCACAGTCATAATAGTAGACATCTTTTTTCTTTATAAGTATCGAACTGCAAAGTGTACAAATCATGTAAGGTTATGTTATATTTCAATGAAGTCAGCAAATCCAGACACTTCAAAATTCGTAAGCAAGCTAGGGTTAGCAATAAATTATACACGTCTTAAGTTTACAATCTATTAAATTAGATTTATAAACAGAAAAGCGAAAAGAGAGGAATAAGGCTAATATACACGCAGAAGCTTAAGACTTCGTCAACAGTGAAAATCCCTTCTCTTTTCTACACAGATGTCGTACAGTTCTATGAGGCTTTAAGACCTCGATTTTAAGCGATGGACTCAGCCTGTCGAAGTGTCGTTGAAACTCGTGTAGCTAGTTCTTCCAAAGAATATTTTCTTATGAATAAAGATATTAAATATTTTAGAATTGACATTAGCCATTTGGTTTTCGATGTCACGGATTCTGAAGGTAATTATTATCAGTTTAAAACAATCTAATAGGCTTTAAAAAGTTTGTAAAATTATTGAAGAGTGAGAGTCATTGTGTGATTGAAGCTACAGGTTATTATCACTATCAGCTGGCCTATTATTTGCTTGAATCTGGCATTTCAGTATCAGTAGAAAATCCATTAGCAGTAAAGCGATTTATCAGATGAAGTTGTCTAAGATCAAGAGCTATAAGAGCGATTCTAAACGTATATGCGAATATGCTAAGTAAGTTAGGATTAAAACTGTGGACGGGTCAATCTAAAAAGGAGCAAGAATGCTTGAGAATAAGTTGCATGGAGAGGCTGTTTTAGGTGAGCCCCGTAAAGGGATTGTAAGCTCAATAAAACGCAGTTTGAAACAAGTCGAAAAAGAAATTAAAAACATAGAAGAAAAACTAATGATCTTAGTGAAAAAAGTACATAAAGATGTATTAACACACCAAAAAAAACGCCTTTGCCATAACAAAATCAGGATTAGTATGTGATGATAGCTACAGAAGTACTTTAGTGAAAAATCAACACATTTTTACTTGGTTTTTACCACAGTAGTTTGTTAGCTTTTCTTTTTATTTAGTCATTGTTATAAATATCCCAGACAGTCTCCCAAGTTCCTTCTGCATTTCTATGAGCTAATACCATCCATTTATAAGTCGATTTGGTTATTGTTGAGTCTGCGCTTAAAGTATCGTCATAACCAGTTCCTCTGACAGCAGCATAATCTCCAAAGAAAACCAACTCTTCCGCAGGTTCTTTCATGTCAAGAACTTTATTATCTCCTCTACCTGTAAACGATTCTTTTAAATAAGCTTTTATTTCACTCCTCCCTTTTAGTGAAGGCCTTCCAGGAACCATATAAACTGCATTTTCTGAGAAAAGGGTGGCACATTCTTCAAAATCAGCTGCTAAGTGAGTCCGAACATATTCACCAGTTATCTGCTGAACTTCATCTAAATCTGGCCCATCGTTTATTAAAACACCTTGATTTTGCAATTCGGGGGAATCATATTTGCTCCCAGACCAAAATCCTATTGTAAAAATAACTACAAGTAATACTACTCCGATAAAATATTTCATAGTTTTTAGTTGTTTTTTAATAAATGCTAAGGGTCTTCTTTACTTTACAACGTTATATTAAGAGTTGTTCAACTTTACTAAGAAACAAGAGGATAACTAAAACAGTCTTTGGAATTGCATTTCCTTTACACGTATCAGTCCTCTTGTCTCTCTTAGGTTGCTTTAGGACCATTTGGAATACGTCTAAGATTAGTTACATGGTTTAAGCACTAAAGTTAGCAAATAAATCCAATAAATAAAGTCCAAAAGCCCCGACGCTTCGGGGTTCGAAAGAAGGGTTTTAGCAGCAATTAATTTTATATGGTGTTAGTGATTTTCTTTTTGACCAATTGATTTATTAAAAAATAAAATAATCATTTTATAAATGCTTAATTCGTATATTAACCTACAAATCAATACAATACATAAATATCATGAAAAGAAACATTAGATTATTTGGGGTTTTAGCATTTACCACTTTACTTTTTGTAGCCTGTGCAACTACAGAAAAAGAGGAAGTTAAGGAAGTTATTGACATGGATAAAATTAGGATCGAAATCCAAGCAATGGAAGATGCCTATGCCGTGGGTCAAAAAGCGAAAGATGCTGATGCGGTGGCTGCTTATTACAGCGACAGCGCTATTAGTTATGGCCAAAACGAACAGCCTCTTTCAGGCAAGAAGGCCATAAGAGATAATATTGCAAAAGAGATAGCAAAAGACACAACTGAAAATTATAATGTATATAAGGTTGTAGATTTATTTGCTGAAGGTAATACTGCTATTGAGATTGGTTCTTGGACCGAATTCGATTCATCTGGTAAGGAAAAGGATAATGGAAATTACATGTCCTATTTCGAAAAACGAGATGGAAAATATTTTTGTGTACGAGATATGAGCACAACTGCAACTCCTCTTAAAACAGGTATGTAATATAAAATATATTGGAGTACATTGAATATTTTTTTGCTAACGGTTAGTACATGGCACATTTTATTGTGCCATATACTAACCGTTAGTGGCTGATTTTCATTCTTTCAAGTGAGCTAATTTTCTATATAATTCTAGATGAGTAAGCGTTGAAGCATATGGATTATTACCATCATAATAATTCTTGTTGGCAGAATTTTTCACAATAACAGTGTTCGTAGTTGGATTGATATAGATGTGTTGATTAAATATACCAATGGCCATGAATTCCCCTTCATTACCATCTAAAATCCACCATTGATATCCATAGCCCATGTCAAGGACAGCTGAATTTTTACTCCCAACTTGTAAATGCTCTTCTATGGAAGAAGTTGATGCTTCAACCCAAGCTTCTGGCACAATTTGTTTACCGTTCCAATTTCCTTTATTTTGGTACAATCGACCAAGTTTAGCAAAATCCCTTAAAGTAGCATTTAGTCCTCCATTAGCCATTTCCATTCCTTTCCCATCGGCTAACCAGAACGCAGGAAATTCAGCACCAATAGGTTTCCATATTTTTTCTTGTAAATAGTCCGTCAAACTTCTGCCTGTAGCCTTCACTAGAATCATGCCCAATACATGAGTATCGATGCTTACATATCTGTTAAAGGTGCCAGATGGCATCTCATTTACTAAACTAGCTGCAAATGCATCCTGAGACTTTCCAAAAACAAAACCTTTAAAATATCGGTTAATGTCAGAGTTTGGATCACTATAATCTTCATTAAATTTCACACCCGAAGACATTTGCAAAACATCTTTTATTTTTACGCCATCATAACCTGAACCTTTTAACTCAGGTAAATACTCATCTACAGTTTGGTCTATACTTTTGATATCACCCTCTTCGATTGCGATACCAAAAAGGGCTGATACGTAGGATTTTGCCATAGACCATGAGATGTGTTGTATATCTACTTTCTGTCCTCTCCAATAATTTTCATATTGAATGGTGTCGTTTTTAATAAAAATAAATCCCTGTGTATAAGAAGAGTCTATATACTTCAAGGTATTATATGTAGAGCCCTTATGAACAAAATCTGTAGGTAGTGATATATTTTTTATACTAGGAAATACAAAAGGCTGATCGGCTTTTCCAACTATTTTAGTTGGAATATTTTCATCCATATTGATGAATGTATACTCAAGATTTTTCAACTCCATTGCTTCCTTAAAGGCTAAAGCATTTTTAATCTTAGGAATGTAGACAATACCTGCTACTATTGTAATTATCAATAAAATGATAAAAGGAATCTTGAGTTTTTTAAAATTCATGCTTCTAATATTTATTTTAAATTTTATTCTGTCGCTTAATTCAATTGTCTCGTCCTAAAATACGTCTACAGGTTATTGATTAAAATTAAGCTGCATTT
>JBLHXM010000029.1:0-30550 GCA_047630395.1 Dokdonia sp. | reverse complement strand
ATACCGTCAGTCACAATTTTCCAATCATCGGTCATATTCGGTATCTATTTGAGAGCATTGGTCCAGAAATGCGTCAATATTTTGTGGCCAATGATCGTGAAGAACTTCCTTTCAATCGCATAGAGCGCGGGTGGATTTACGCTTCCGCGAAAAAAGAAAACAACTATGAAGGCTTTGGAACTCAAAGAGATATTCATGCGCATCAGCATATTTTTATAAACAATGCGATGATGCCCTATAAAATTGGCGAAAATCATCCACACAATACGGATAAAAATTTCCTTCCTTGCGCCAAAGTCATTGGCATCTATCACAATCGCAAACGTCCTTTTCGCCCTGCATCCATCATCAATGTATCGGCGATGAGTTTTGGCTCCTTGAGTGCCAAAGCCGTTGAATCTCTCAATAAAGGAGTTCAAATCGCAGGTGCTTATCACAATACTGGTGAGGGCGGACTATCCCCTTATCATAGTAATGGTGGTGATGTGGTGTTCCATTTTGGAACGGGGTACTTCGGCGTTCGCAATGACGATGGAGGTTTCTCCATGGAAAAAATGATCAAACTCGTCAATGAGAATCCATTTGTTCGGGCCATAGAGGTTAAACTTTCACAAGGTGCCAAACCTGGAAAAGGAGGGGTCCTTCCTGGTGCAAAAATTAGCCCAGAAATTGCAAAAATAAGAGGTGTCGAAATTGGCAAAGACGTATTATCACCTCCCAATCACAAAGCCTTTTCCAACGTTCCTGAGATGGTAGATTTTATTGAAGAAATCGCAGCAGCCACAGGACTTCCTGTCGGTATCAAAGCGGCTATCGGAAAACTAGAACAATGGGAAGAGCTTGCCGATATCATGGTAAAAACGGGTAAAGGACCAGATTTTATAACCGTTGATGGTGGTGAAGGAGGAACGGGTGCCGCTCCTCCGAGTTTTGCAGATCATGTCTCTTTACCTTGGGTATATGGATTTAGTGATTTGTATAAATTGTTTCAAGCCAAAGGACTTTCTGAGCATTTGGTATTTATCGGTAGCGGAAAACTAGGCTTTCCGGCAAAAGCAGCAATGGCATTCGCCATGGGTGTCGACTGTATCAATGTGGCGAGAGAGGCGATGATGAGTATCGGGTGCATCCAAGCTCAGATTTGCCATACCAATCGCTGTCCGAGCGGAATTGCAACGCAGAGTAAATGGTTGCAAAATGGAATCAATATCCCTTTAAAAGCAGACCGTTTAGCGCAGTACTTTAAGACATTCACAAAGGAATTCATTGAGATTACCCATGCAGCGGGCTACGAACACCCGAGTCAATTTAAAATGAGTGATATCGAAATGAATGTCGACGATCATAACCTCAGTAAGGAACTAGACAAGGCCTATCGCTACACGAAGACACCGGTGCCATTCAACGGTATACAAGAATTGCAGGATTGTCAGTATCTAGGCGGACAAAGCAAAAGAACGATGGAAGGGCATTAGAGAAAAACGCACTCGTAATTCTGTGGGCTCAGCTTAAAGATCATTTAAAAACAGCCAAACACATTAGAAAATACTTAAAAAATGCCTTTTCTCACAAATGAGAAAAGGCATTTTTAATACATATCAATCTCATGGCTATTAGTTCATAAGGATACAGGCTACATTAAAATTTCCTGTTTGCGCCACCGAAACCGTATGCCGCTCGCCCGTTGCTAGTTGGAAAACCTTCACGCAATTAGAATTACCTTGCTGACTTACAATCGCAACATGATCGTTTCCTTGTTGTAGCGTTGTATTCTTATTGAAATTACCCAACTGCTCTACTTCGCTTAGATGACGGTTCCCTTGTTGTTCGACTTCTGCATTGTGATCAATTCCTATTTGGTCGATATCACTATTGTTTAGATCGCCATACTGATACGTGGCAGCTACATCTGAGACATTTAGAATCCCCTTTGAAAGGTATCTGCATCATTGAAATTTCCATTTTGAATAATGTCCGTGTCATTTGGATTCGCTAGCGTTCCAAAAAATGGAGAGGCCGTCACCGAATTGGAAGCATTATTTTGGTGATACTTACCACTTATGCGCTGGCGAAAGTCACGCCGAGTAGTGCTAAAGCACCAAGAATTAAAACGTTCAGAATAAAAGGTTTTAAGAAAAAAAACTTCAGTTACACTTTATATATCAATGTATTACAAAAAAATGTCACCTCAGATGCATGTAAAAAGGACAATGGGTATATTTCTTAGAAAGAGTACCAATGTATATGAAAAAGATCAGGATAGCTATAGCCAAATACGGCAACCGCTGCGCGCAATGATGGAATGGTTGTTACGAATACAGAAACAAAAAAAAACGCCACTGAATATACAGTGGCATTTTCTAAGGACTACTTCCCCAAAATAGTGCGCTTAATTAAAAATCTCTAACCACATGTAGCGAACCTGTAATTGTTTGAGGGTTCCCTGAAGTATCTGTATAAGTTCCATTAAACGTAAGGTCGATATAACCTCCTATCGCGCCATAGGCATTCAATTGGAAACTAATAGTATTGGCGAGATTATAGTCTAAATCAATAGACGCTTCGATAATGAATCCCGGCAATCCTGGAGGTGCCCATGGGTATACTCCTGTTGTTGTCGTATTACCACTTACATAGAAGTAATCACTTACCGTCTGTGCACTGATATAGAACCCTGGGCTTCCTGTATTGTCACCGGCAGTTATATCTGTTATAAAGATCTTTTGACTGGCTCCGGCTACTGTATACTCAATGTATTCTGTAACAGCATTACAAGCTGTTAGTGTACTTAAATTAGTTACTGGTGGTGTGAATACATAGTTTACTACGCCACTCGTCTGTACATTCCCTAAGTCTATACCTTCTACCGTAAAGCTATTACTCGAAGGACAGCTCAATACGTTAATCGCATATGTTCCCGCCGTCACTGAATCATAAAAAACATCTCCAGCATAAGTCACAATCACATATCCATTGGTCACAGGTGCATTTGAGCAGTCATTAAATACTCCTACGACTTGCTGTGTGGTTACCGAGGGAGCAGTTACTACAATAGGACCATGTGTTACGGCACTTGCAAAAGGGCCCGCAGTACTTGTAGAAATACTATTACCACATAGATCATTTACTGTTATTGTAAGCACTTGACCTGCAGGTATCTTTCCACATACTTGTCCGCTAGCATCAGTGGTTCCGGTTCTTGGATATGGATTTCCTGGGTAGGTAATGCTTACCGTAGCATTTGCTATCAATACTCCAGAAACGTCCGTCACCGTTGTACAAAAATCAACGACTGGGAACGGCGCATCACAATTCCAAAAAGAGAAGTGCGAAACCATACCTACGTATTCATTCCCTTGCAAAGTCGCTTGTCCTTCTTCGATCCAATATCCTAAAGTATCCTCAAAACTCCACAATGGAATCGTCGCAGGTGCTGCTCCTTGTAAATTGGCATCTAATGGAAAACGTAATTCAGCGGGAGCAGTAGGATCAATATTCAATTCATTCCCACTTGGATCTCTCAATTCAACAGAAATCATTCCGAATGTTTGAAGGTATCTTTCATCACCATCAGCATCTTCTGCATAGAGCATTCCTGGCATCACAGCATCCAAATCGTCAGATGCAGGATCCAAATAATCTAAAATCACAGCCACAGGTCCTGAATAAGGATCTCCATTGGAATCCATATAATCACCGGCCAAGGTCACTGACGTTCCATTAGGCAAATTCACCGTCTCAACAGCACCACTGTTTACTGTGGCAGTCACATCGGTACTTAATAGCATCATTTTAATCTTATTGGTTCCATCCGTCGGTCGCACTGCACGCCCACTGGTCACATAACCAGGAGCCGTAATGCGTAGATAGCCAAATTTTTCGTTGACTTGTGCATTGGCCAAACTAAAGATACCATTGTCGTCTGTTGTCGTTGTTGCAGCACCTACTTTTACAGTAGCTCCAGAGATGCCTATGTTATTTTCATTCACCACTTGTCCAAAAAAATCTCGGCTAATCTGACTTCCAAAATATTGATTTAGATTTCCGGTTGAAGCGTCGTCATCATCGTCCATTTGATCTCCAGGGTCTACTTGGCTATCTTCTGGCATAAAATCATCATTGCTTTGACAACTCATCGTTAAGAATGTAAAGACAATAAGTAATACAGTAAAAAATTTAAGAGTTTTCATAATTGAAATGTTTTGTTGTTACGCCCTCATATCAATCATTTCGTTTATTTGTTACCCCTAATTCTTAAAAAAACTATCTTTCTTTTTCTGCTTTCGCCAAAATGCATACCAATTACCTGCTTTCAGCGTTGTAACACTATTCAAATTCTACTACATTTACCATTCTTAAACCTACTTACTTATGGAACTTAACTTACTAACTCTGGCCTTTAGCCTTTTACCAGCGGTCCTTGTGGCGCTGATCTCCTTTTACTTTTTTAGTCAATACACTAAGGATCAAGAGGGACGACGACGCTTCCTTTTACATAAAGAAAGCCAGGCCACTGCCCTACCACTGCGATTACAGGCCTATGAACGCCTCACCCTATTTTTAGAGCGTATCTCCCCTGGGAATATTTTGATACGCGTAAAACCGTATAACGACAATAAAGACGATTATGAAGCTCTCTTACTAAAAACGATCGAACAAGAATTTGAGCACAACCTCACACAACAGGTATATGTAACCGAAGAATGCTGGAATGTAATCCGTACCGCCAAAAGCGCTACCGTGAGCATCATTAGAAAAACGAGCATGAGTGAGAAAGTGCAAACGAGCGACAAACTCAGAGAAACTATTCTTAGAGATTTAATGGACAATCAAGCACCTAGCGATGCTGGCTTATCATATCTTAAACGAGAAGTAGCGGAGATTATATAATCTACCACTCCTTTAAATATCCAGGCCTATCTTTTTGAGATAGGCTTTTTCTTTTTCTGGAAGGGTTAGATTATTCTCTAATAGCATTCCTTTCCAGCGTTCGTTTTCCAGGAGTTGTTTGAGAATACTGCGTGCGCTTTCGCGAAAGCGCCAGTTAGGATGCACACAAGCTTCGACAAGGTTCCCTAAGGTCACGGACTCAAAAATTTGTATTTGGGCAAGATATTGAAACGCCTGAAGGCGCAATTGAAAGGGCTTAGAAGGCAGTGTATATGATTTCAATTCGTCGTACCGACGTGCAACAGCGATCTCATCTTCATTGTAACCTGGCGTTATAAGTGAAAGTGCGAGCCACATCGTACGTACATTTCCATCGCTAAAGCCAAAGGTATCATCTGTAGTGTTTAATAGGGTAACTTGCTTGGATCCACTTTGAGAATCTTTCCTTAAGGCTAACCATTTTTTAAACAATGCCAATTCTCTTGTGACATAACTAGCATCTGTGAGTAAAGTATCAAAACTAGGGATCTCTAAAATATATTCCAGTTTGATAGACTCGGCGACCGCTTGACGTATAAATAGATTCTCACTCTCAATGGCTGCCAGATATAAGGCACGCGTAGCCTTCAAAGGCTCTTCAGCGATTTGATAAACAGCCTCCTGTCCTATATACTCATCATCAGACGCAATCGCTAGCGCCAATTGGTTCTCTTTTTGATCCAATGGGAATGCTCGCAATCCTTGAATTTCAAAATAGCGTTTCATGAAGTCACTTTTCTTCAAAGCGTTCAGCGCTTCATCGGCTTGAAAAGCACTTTGATATAACCAATCATTAGAGAATGCTGTCAAATCCATTCCAGAAGCTGCTGTGACTTCCTTTATAAAGTCATCCGTAGTCACATTGGTGTATGCATGTGTTTGTAAATAGGCCTGTACCGCTTTCGCAAAAGTGTCCTTCCCTACCTTCTCTCGCAATACATGAATGGCCCAAGCACCCTTTTGATAATAGGTCAAACTACTTCCTCCTGCCGCCACTAATCGCTGTCCTTTTCCTTGATCACTGAGCTCTTTGAGCTGCTCTGCCGTTTGATACAGCTTATAATAGAAGTAATCATCTCCAAAAATGGAGCGCTCCGCAAGCAAGGCATAATAGGTCGCAAAGCCTTCATGCAGCCAGTGATGCTCACTCTTTGTCTCGGTAACTAGATTTCCAAACCATTGATGCGCCAGCTCGTGAGCATTGACATTGACATAATTCCGATCTTCAAAGCCAAGGCTATCTACCACAAAACTGTCTGAAAATACCGTAGTTCCTGTATTTTCCATGCCGGCATACAAAAAATCCTTCACCGGTACTTGTTTGTAATTTTGCCAAGGATAGGAAATACCTATCTCAGCCTCTAAAAAGTCAAAAATACGTTTAGAATATCGGTAGGTTGGTTCTACTTTTAATGAATCCTCTGGGTAGAAATAATATTCCAAAGGCACGCCAGACGTACTTTTTTCTGTTGCTTTATCATAGACGCCTACAACAACTGCTGCCAAATAACTTGACATCGCTTGTTGCATATCATAGGCCCAAATTTCTGTCCCTCCTTCTTTTACTTTGGAGACAAGTTTTCCATTGGCAATCGCTGTATAACCAACAGGTGTTACTATCGTGAAATCAAATGTTAGCTTATCATTCATATCATCCAGACTCGGAATCCAATAGGATGTATACTTTCCTTGCCCCTGGGTCCAGAACTGAGTATCATCGCCACGAGTGACCGTATAAAAGGCTTGTTTAGGTTTTGTATCCCAAGCTACGCGCATACTGTGCGTTTCTCCAACTTTGAATGGATGCCTCAAAATGATATGCTTGGTATCACCATCGGTGGTTTGCTTCCCCTCGAATACTACTTCAAAGCGCTCATAATTGGGCGCGTCTAGATATACAGAATCTACATCTTGGAGTATCTTGAATGTATAGGTAGCAATACCATTAATGCCCAGCTTCAAAGGCGCGATCTCTATCCTGGCAGAAACAGATTGAAAATCCACCGATGTAGATTGAGCGGTGATATCTTGTGCGTTCGCTTTCGCGAAAGCGAACCAAAAAACAACAGAAAGGAAAAAATACTTCATATAAGGGCGTACTAGCAACTTTGATACCAAAAATAGGGAATCCATTCAATACCCTGATATAATGCAGTGCATTTGAGACTATAGGCTCAGAATATTCATAAAACGTTCAAGTTGTACATTTCTAGGCGATGCGTCTTTAGGTAAAATGATTAAATTCGTTCTAATGAATCCCACTTTCCTTCAAACACCTATTGACTACTTAAAAGGCGTTGGCCCCAATCGGGCCGATATTTTACGTGCAGAATTAGGGATTCATACCTATCAAGACCTTATTCACCTGTTTCCAAACCGGTATATAGACCGCACACGATACTATGCGATTAATGAATTAGAGCGCAATTCGGCCGAGGTACAAATACAAGGTAAAATAACGAGTCTAAAAATGATCGAAGGAAAAGGTCGAAGACTTGTTGCCACCTTTAAAGATGATGCCGGGACGATGGAACTTGTTTGGTTTAGAGGTCACAAATGGATCAAGGAGAGAATTAAGCTCAATGTTGTCTATGTAATTTTTGGACGAACTAATTTTTACAATGGCAAATTTTCGATGCCTCATCCAGAAATGGAACTCCTCGCAGATCACGAAGAAGGCCTCCGAACGGCGATGCAACCCATCTATCCATCTACCGAAAAATTAAGCAATAAAGGGATCACAAATAAGGTCGTGAGCGGACTCATGCAAACGCTTTTTTTAGAGGCCAGTCCACACCTTTTTGAGAGCCTTTCTAAACCGCTTATTTCAGACCTAAAACTGATGCCAAAAAAGCAGGCGTTAATCAACATACACTTTCCTCAATCTCAAACACATTTGGCCAAGGCACAATACCGTTTGAAATTTGAAGAATTCTTCTATATTCAGTTCCAGCTTGCGCGAAAAAACCATGCACACAAAGCCAAAATAAAAGGCTATCCTTTCACGAAAGTGGGACCCCATTTCACCGAATTTTACAACAACCATTTGCCTTTTGAATTGACAGACGCTCAAAAGAAAGTACTGAAGGAAATTCGACACGATCTGGGCACCAATGCACAAATGAATCGGTTATTACAGGGAGATGTAGGTTCTGGAAAGACCATTGTGGCCTTGATGTCAATGTTTATAGCTATTGACAATGGTTTTCAAGCCTGTCTAATGGCCCCGACTGCTCTTTTGTCAGTCCAACACTATGAAGGCATAGTTGAATTATGTAATCCTTTGAAAACCAGAATTTCACTGCTTCAAGGCTCAACAAAGGCTTCAACTAGAAAAATTTTACACGAACAGCTTGAAAATGGCGAAATTGATATCCTAATTGGCACTCATGCAGTATTAGAAGACAAGGTTAAGTTTAAAAATTTAGGGCTCGTAATCATTGATGAACAACATCGTTTTGGCGTAAAACAACGAAGCAAATTATGGCTCAAAAATGAGTACCCGCCACACGTACTTGTAATGACCGCCACCCCTATTCCGCGCACCCTTGCGATGACCGTTTATGGCGACTTAGATGTGAGCGTTATTGACGAACTTCCACCGGGTCGAAAAGCGATCAAAACGGTACATCGATATGACTCAAATAGACTCAAGGTTTTTGCATTTATTCGGGATGAAATTAAGAAGGGCAGACAGGTCTATATTGTATACCCCCTGATTCAAGAATCGGAGGCTATGGATTACAAAGATTTGATGGATGGGTACGAAAGTATTTCAAGAGAATTTCCGCTACCCGAATATCAGATTTCCATCGTACATGGTAAGATGAAACCTGCCGACAAAGAATACGAAATGCAACGCTTTGTAAAAGGCGAAACAAATATTATGGTGGCAACCACTGTTATTGAAGTTGGCGTAAATGTTCCTAATGCTTCTATGATGATTGTCGAAAGTGCAGAACGTTTTGGATTGAGTCAGCTACACCAATTGAGAGGTCGCGTAGGTCGCGGGGCCGAGCAGAGCTATTGCATATTAATGACGAGCTTTAAACTCTCCAATGATAGTAAAGTTCGTTTAGAGACTATGACTCGAACCAACGACGGTTTTGAAATTGCTGAGGTCGATCTAAAGCTTCGAGGACCTGGTGACATCATGGGAACACAACAAAGCGGGGTCCTTAATCTTAAAATTGCCGATATCATTAGAGATGGGGATATCCTCAAAATTGCTCGTAGCGAGGCCTGGAAGCTTTTAAAGGAAGACCCAACGCTTGCCAAAGAAGAAAATCAGATCATTCGTTTTATGTACGCACAGCTCACAAAGTTTAAGAATATTTGGAATTATATCAGTTAATCTACTACTACCCTCGTAATTGGAAACGCAGTACTTATGCTATTTACAATTTCTCCCAAGGCATTTATCTGGACCACACCATACGCTTCTCCTTGGCCTGTCGAAAAGCTTATGCTATAATTTGCCAGCCACGTCTCTGAATCTCGGTCATACACAAAATCACTATTTGCAATACGCTCTCCATTTTCGCGGGTACCTAAAAAATTAGTGAGCGCGGCTCCAATATCTACCTGAACGGATGTTTGTGTGGTCAAATCAACCAAGAGAGGCCCCTTATTAAAGAAAGAAGGTTGAAGATAAAAGAAGTTCCCTATCAACATTCCATCATACACTTCATACACGCTACCAGATTGCACTGCAAAGTCCGTTGTAACGGTCTCTATTAAATTCAATGATGCGAGATCATAGTGATGATACTTCCCTTGTCCATCAAAAAAATAGAAATTATTATTATTTCCAAAAGCTAGTCCAGTAGTCCTTGTGTTGAAAAATGTGAGTTCGCTGCGTACAACACCCGACTCTACGTCTATCACAAACAAAGAGGTACTGTTGTCAAATTCATTCTCTAGTGTTATAATCACCGTATTCTCATAGAGGTAGGAATATGTAAAACCCGACACCATTCCAAAATTCACATTCTTCTGGACATTGTTTTGTGCATTTACAATACGAAGTTGTAATTGATCCAGTGCATCTTGGCGACGATAGAGTAGCGCGATATGTAGGTCATCATTTACCACACCTTCGCGCCGTTCTGAATTTCCGGGTGACGTATAATCTAGAAATTGCTCTGTAGTGCTATTCATCACATCACGCATCCATACATTCTGTCCACGATACAAACCAAAAACCCCTCTTTGATGGTGCACAAACTCAAATTGCGTGGGATAATTCTCCACTTGAGTAAGATTACGAAAACTGGCTTCTTCATTACCAGTGGTATACGTATACTCTAAAAGTCCTTCTTCAGCGAAGGACAACCCTTTGAAGGAAGGAAGCGCCAAAGCTTCCTCTGCAGCTAGGTTGTCATCTTGAGAGTCACAACTAAGAAACATACAAAATAAACCAGCAACCCATAAATTGTTCAAAAATTTCATAGTAGGATATGACATATTCGGTTACAAGATACAACAGTCACAAGAAAATATTGATCACTATTTTGGTTAGAAGTCAGATTCACTCAGACAATAGAAGCTCAATAAACCCTTCAAAATCAGCAACAAAATCTGTGTATTGCCCCCCAGTTGCCGTACCATTAAAACCTGTATGCACTCTTCGCACGGCCCCTCCTTTATCCATATAAATCGTAGTTGGATACGACAATATGTGATTTAACATTGGTAATTTTTCATTGGCCAGTTTCTTGTCTGAACTGCCGTATTGTGCCAAAAGAACAGGATACGGTACTTCTAATCGATCTTTCAAGCGTTTGATACCGGTAAGTGCCTTTTCTCTTGTGAGCGCATACTCAAAGGCCAATCCTACTATTTCAAGGTCGGTATTAGGATTTTTTTTGAGGTACTCTACATAGAACTTTGTTTCTTCCAAACAATTAGGACACCAGGACCCTAGGATTTGCACCAACACCACTTTATCCTTAAAACGAGCATCAGACAATGAAACCATTGCACCGCTAGCATCTGGAAAAGAAAAAGCCATGCCATCATAGCCATCTTTAATATTGGTCAAATCTTTTGCATCTGGTAATTCATAATTTTCATTTCGCTGTGCGCGAAATGGCTCTTTCCAATGATTTCCACTATAAAAATTTCCTTCGAAAGTGCTATCCGTGGCTGTGCCCGTAAACAAAAATGCATGGGCTCCGTCAAAAGTAGAAAGCCGGAATACATTGCCATTCATTCTTCCTTCTAAATAACGATAATCACCGGTCGTCGTTCTGAAAGTTCCCGTAATCCGATTGCCTTCTTGTGTAAAAATCCCTTTAGCTATATAGCGATCTTCAGGGGTATCTGCACTAAATACTGTTTCCCAACTACCAGTAATGTTGCTATGTATTGAGGGCTTAGTCGTACTCTCTGGAAATCGAGAATCCTCTTCATACTCCATAGTAAAAGGCACTACTCTATTGAGACTCGGCTTTATAAAGTCACCTGATATTGATTCCCCATCAGCGCTAAATACTCCTGCAAAATAACCTTCAAACACTGGGGTCTGTATACGAATACTATCACCCGTCACTGCAATTTCATCCACAATAATACGCTCTTCAGCGTTTTGAATGACTAGGGTCCCATCAGGTTTTGATTCAAAAATAAAAGGGAGTTGTTCTTGGTCTTGAACGATCAAAGTGGTTCGCCAAAAACCAGCAGCAAGTGTTGGTGTTTTCTTTTCGCACGAAAGTGCTGTTATCAAGAGAATAAGGAGCCCAATTTTTTTCATATAAATATTTCAAAACTATTCTGTCCTAAAGTATCAAAAAACATTACAGAAAGCAGGGTAAATGTTATATTTGTGGCTTCTAAAATGGACACATGAAGATTTCATACAACTGGCTAAAACAGTTTATTAACACCGATTGGGACGCCAATAAAACGGGTGAACTATTAACCGATCTTGGACTTGAAGTAGAAGGCATCACAGCCTATCAAAGTGTAAAAGGAGGGTTAGAAGGTGTTGTTGTAGGTCACGTACTTACTTGCGAAACGCACGGAAATGCAGACAAACTTCAAGTAACCACTGTAGATATTGGCGGAGAGAGTCCTTTACAGATTGTATGTGGCGCTCCCAACGTGGCTGCAGGGCAAAAAGTCCCTGTCGCAACTATAGGCACTACTTTATACACCGAAGAAGGGGAAGCATGGACTATAAAGAAAGGGAAGATTCGTGGGGAAGAGTCTCACGGAATGATCTGCGCTGAAGACGAGTTAGGTCTTGGCAAAAGCCATGACGGCATCTTAGTTTTAGACGCCGACCTAATTCCAGGAACACCAGCAATAGACATCTTTGATGTAGAAAATGATGTTGTTTTTGAAATAGGCTTGACGCCTAATCGTTCTGATGCAATGAGTCATTGGGGAACTGCCCGTGATTTAAAAGCAGGTTTACATCAGAAAGATATTACTGCCGAAATGATCACTCCTTCCACATCAGCTTTTCATGTTGATAATCGTTTGCACAAGGTGGACGTTCAAGTTTTAGATAACAATCGTGCTCCGCGCTATGCTGGAGTCACAATTAGTAAGATAAAAGTAGGCACATCGCCTTCTTGGTTGCAACATCGTTTAAAAGCGATTGGCCTCTCGCCTATCAATAATGTGGTAGATGTAACAAATTATGTACTTCACGAACTCGGTCAACCGCTACACGCCTTTGATTTAACACAAATCACAGGAAATCGCATTGAAGTAAAGACAGTCAAAGCTGGAACGAAATTTACCACCCTTGACGGTGTTGAACGCACACTCCATGAAGATGATTTAATGATTTGTGATGCTGAAAAGCCGATGTGTATCGCCGGAGTTTTTGGGGGAATACATAGTGGTGTTAGCGATAGTACACATTCCATATTCTTGGAGAGTGCTTATTTCGACCCTGTAAGTGTCCGAAAAACCGCCAAACGCCATGGCTTAAATACAGATGCCTCTTTCCGCTTTGAACGTGGCATCGACCCTAATATTACGGATTATGCATTAATGCGTGCTGCCCTATTGATTCAGGAAGTAGCCGGAGGAGAAATCACCAGCGAAGTTGTTGATATTTATCCTAAGAAGATAGAGGATCAGCAGGTATTCCTGAATTTTGAAAATACAACGAAACTCATTGGTGAAGAACTTCCAAAAGAAACGATTAAATCCATTCTATCTTCGCTAGATATAAAAATAAACAATGTTACAGAAAGCGGTTTGGGGATGACAATCCCAGCATACCGGAATGATGTCACCCGCGAAGCCGATGTGATTGAAGAAATTCTTCGCGTTTACGGTTATAATAATATTACGTTCGGAAAAAAATTAAATGCTACGGTTTCTAATGTCTCTAAGTTTGAAGATCATAAGGTACAAGATGTCACTGCTAATCAATTAGCTGGGCAAGGGTTTTATGAAATAATGGCTAATAGTCTTACTACGCCAAGTTATGTTTCTCTTTCTGATTCGTTGAATGATCAGCATAATGTCACCATGTTGAATCCATTAGGACAGGAATTGAGTGTAATGCGTCAGTCTTTGTTATTCTCTGGCTTGGAAGCTATCGCTTACAACAAAAACAGAAGACGTTCAGATCTTAAATTGTTTGAATTTGGAAAAACCTACCATAACTATGAAAGCGGTAGAGAAGAGCACAAACACCTTTCTTTATTCGTAACGGGCAAGCGCTCTAGTGATACTTGGACCAACGATCATAAAAATTCAGATTTCTTCTATTTGAAAGGAATTGTGCAATCTATTTTTGAACGCCTGGGCATCCAAAGAACGCGAACAGCCAACTTAAAAGATGCGATATTTGCTGAAGGCACAGCCTTACAGTTAGGTAAAACGACATTGGTATCTTTTGGTACCGTTAAAAAATCAGTACTGAAAGCTTTTGATATCGACCAGGAGGTTTTATATGCCGATTTCAACTGGGATAATATTCTAGAAGTAGCGGCACGGAATTCGATAACCTTTAAGGCAATCCCTAAGTATCCTGCGGTACGTCGTGATTTTGCCTTATTGATCGATGAGAAAGTGACTTTTGAAGCTATTCATACGATGGCTAAACAAACCGAAAAGCAATTGCTCAAGGATGTAAATCTCTTTGATGTATATCAAGGAAAAAATCTTCCTGAAGGAAAGAAGAGTTATGCGCTTAGCTTTATGTTACAAGATGAACACAAGACACTTACAGACAAGCAAATTGACAAGGTCATGAATAAATTACAGCAACGATTCGAAAAAGAACTCGGAGCTAGCTTAAGATAGACCTTTCGATACATAACAAATAGGCAGGGCTTTTAGATCATTAATCTAGAAGCCCTAAAAATTTCAATCCGAAGACAATGGCTCCGTCATTCTTTCCAAGACCTGCCGATCGCACGTAATCTATACGCAATAGACGGTATTTCCCCCACCCTATATTATCCAATCCAATAGAAAGCTCTGTATATGGTTTTGCCTCTGGCGTTGCAATGAGATGTGCTCCCGCTACCAGATTAAAATTCAATTGATTGATCCCAGGAATTTTCCCAAGGATCCATCCTCTGAAATTATGTTCTGCATGCGCTTCTATATAATCCGTATTGGTACTTCGAGCGTAATAAGGCAAGAGCTGAAAACTATTGAGTGTATAGCCTGAATTCACACGTGTTTGATTGCCATTGAAATGCTTATAGTCTACAAAACTGAGGCCATCTGTATTTCCTAAGAAGGTACCCGCTTTGACATTGTATCTAAAACGCCCTTTATTCCCAAGGTTCATTCCCTGTTGCAGCCGTGCTTCCAGTTGGTCAAAGTTAAGTGCTGACTCAGAGGCTCCAAAACCTTTCTCATAGCGCAGAAATAGGGTTGGATACTTATCACTACTGATATTGAACTTCCCAGATGGATAATTATAATACTTCTGACTAAAATTTATACGCGCCGTCAGACCCGCTTTGATGATATCATTTTTCAAAAGATCAGAAAAGTTCTCATTTAATGGGTCTAAGGGATTGTTACTAGTATACTCTTCATCGATCTTTGGATACCATGTTTGATCGGTGGTATTTACAAGGGAACTTCGTTGTTCATAGCTAGCATTTGCATACATGCGCAATCCATTGAATACTTCTTGGCTATAATTCACCTGACCAAAGAAAACTTCGTAGAATTTGGCGTAGTTTTTTTCAAAATACAAAGACGTGATCGTATTGATATTATCGCTTATTGGATTGTCGTTATTAAACTGCCTAAGCTCCTGCCCTCCGCGCACACTTAATTGGGCACGGTTGGTTCTATTAAAACGGCGAGAGAAACCTGTGTTCCAGCGCAGTCGTTGATCTGAAAAGCCGTAGTTCGCTTTCGCGAAAGCAGAAAAAGTCTTGGTATAATCATCATCACTCCAATTGAAATAATTAAGCCCCACACTTCCATTCCATCCTTGAACGGTATTAAAACCAATAGCACCTAAAGGCCCATCAAAACCAGCATTCCAACGGTTATAGGTGTCACTATAATTATATCCTGAAATGGGTGACATCAAGCTGAATTTATTTCCGCGAGCATCTATAGAATCTAAATATTTACGTGATTTTCGGATAATCTGAATACTATCTTTACGCACATAGTCATCGGCTTCAAGTGCTGTTAAAGGCACAGGTCGGCGGGATTCCCAGAATAGGCTATCCTTCTTATTAGCTTCAGGCGCAAATGAAAGTACTTCATTGGTAAATGATTCCTTAGTGAAATTAGGCTCAAAATTATAGTCGCTATAGCCTGCTGTAAAACTCCCATCCCCATTAAATCCAAAAAACCCAAAACTAAAATCGATGACTTGTGACAATTTAACCCATTGATCAAATTGTTTGTCGTAGGTGTAATTTTGCTTAAACTTTAATGTCTTTATAATGGGCACCTGAATCGCTTCTCCACTCGTATCCAATTCTACACCATACAATTGCCAATCATCCTCAACGATGTACATTAAACCACTAAATACTCGGTCTTTGGGTCTACGAGGCGTCACTTGAATTTTATTAATCAACTTCCCTCCTTCGTAAAAGGTTCCGATAAGCGTATAGGCATAGTATGCAAAGGCGTTTGTAGCAATAGGTGATACAATTTGCGCATTGAGATCAATCGTATTCTCGTAGAAAGAGAAATTGGCATCAATGGCGGTATTAAAGCTAAAACCATTATCATCTCCACTTACCTTACTAGCGATTATTTTTTCACTAAAATTATTAGGCCGTTGGTATGCGATTTCGGAGATGGTTTCACTCAGATAAATGATCCCTGTTCGCGTGGAGTCTAATCCGCCACCAAGGTCACCTACTTCCTGTCCAAGAATCTTTTCCGGAGCATCAGCTACTTTCCATAGACCGCGGGAATAAAACTTCGCCTGATATTCCCCCAGACGTTCCAAATTGGCTTTCCGATTGGCTATAGTCGCTCGAATGATCCGATCTGCTGGATTGACACCTGCTTCTACAACGACTTCGTCTAAGGAGGTTGTTTCCTCATTCATTTGAACATTTAGTGCAATTGCTGTGTCTGTAGTTGAAACAATTTCCTTAACGGTTCTATACCCGAGAAACTGATAGATAACGGTATAAGACGTCGTTCCCTTTTTAAGAACATCTAAGGCATACACTCCATCACTATTAGTTGTAGTTCCATCGTAGCCACCTTCTAAGTAGACATTGACAAACGGAATGGGTTCTCCCTTAGCATCAGTAACAGTTCCTTGAATTTGAGCGTGTAATGAACATGCATAGCCCAGCAGGAATAACAGAAGTAATTTTTTAAACATAGAGTAGTTTGATAGTTTCGTCAACGTAAAAGAACAATTTCTCTACCTTACGAACTCTTAAGGAAATGTTAGTTGTGACAATTTAAGAAAAAGAACTATCTAATTATTGAAGTCTTTTTTGATTCTACTCAGGTCTCGTTTGTTATCACGGTCTTTAATAGTCTCCCGCTTATCGTAGGTCTTTTTCCCTTTGCACAAGGCAATTTCTAGTTTTGCAAACCCTTTATCATTTGTAAACAAACGCAGCGGTACAATAGTAAGACCGGCTTTATTAACTTCTCGTTCCCATTTTTTTAGTTCCCGCTTATTCAACAGCAATTTGCGTTCGCTTTTTGGTGCATGATTATAATAGGTCGCATGGGAATATTCTTGGATCGTCATATTTATCACAAACAACTCCATATGGTCATTAAACTCACAAAAACTCTCCGCAATAGATGCTTTCCCATCTCTTATGGACTTTATTTCGGTTCCAACCAACTGAATTCCAGCCGTCAAACGGTCTAGTATTTCGTATTCAAAACGAGCTCTTTTATTCAGAATGTTAACAGTATTCGTCATGATGAACAAAAGTACGTAAATTGTCCTTGGAAGACACCTATTTCTTATTTTTGAGTTATGAAAAAAATCCTATATTTTAGTCTGCTATTGGTATGCATTGCCTGCAATGTGGAATCCGAAAGAAACCCAAAGGAATATCTTAAAGATGTTGCGAAGCACTTAGGGAAAGATAAAATGAATAATACCACCGTGACTTTTGACGTCAATGACATGATCTATGAAAGTAAGCGTACTGGTAATGGATATCATTTTAGTATGACGCGCACGCTCGATACTACTACCTTTCAAGCAAAAGCATATAATGGAGGCTTTGAATATACAGAAAATGGCATCCCCAAAAACTACGGATTTCAGAATCTACAGGTGGAGAAACAGCTTTTGGCGATCAATCATTTTATGGAGATTCCCATGTTATTTATCGATGACAACTCGGCCATTATCACACAAAAAAATCCAGTAATTATAGACAATAAAAACTATCTATTATTCCATGTAAAATACGAGAGCTTGATGCCGACCGATCTCATCAGTAATTACTATTTATACATCCAAAAAAAGGAACAAACGGTCGATTTCATTGGCTATGACTTTGCTCCGGCAGAAGATCGCTTATTTTTTAGAGAAAGCTTCAATAGACGCACGGTAGAAGGAATTGTTTTTGAAGATTATAGAACCTTTCGCACAAAAACAAATGGAGTGGTCATGGATAGCCTGCCGATTTTATTTTTGCGAAATGAGCTCGATCTTACCGCGGCATTTAAACCAGAGAATGTTAAAGTGTCTCTTAACGATTAAGGAATTATTTTTTTTACGACCTATGCAGTTCAAAAACCAACCCATGACATTCCGATATTTGACAGTAGCATTATGTGCCATATTTACCTCATGCTCAGAGACAAAGACCCCGACGGCTCAAGAAATCGTGGATCATGCTATTGAAACAGCAGGAGGCACGGTTATCGCAGATGCTTCGGTGCATTTTAAGTTTCGAGACTACTATTACAATGCCACGCGCTCTGGCGGTGAACGCAGGTTAGAACGCTGTATTGACGCCAATTGCGATGTGCAACAAGATGTCTTAGAAAATGATGGTGAATTTACACGCTTTCGCGAAGGCGCTCCTACACTACTCTCCGACTCTTTAAAACAACTGTACAGTAATAGTGTGAATTCTGTCCATTACTTTTCTGTTCTTCCGTATGGGCTTAATGATACTGCTGTTACGAAATCACTGATTGATGAAACCGTTGTTAAAGGACAGCCGTACTATCGTATTAAAGTAAAATTTGCTGAAGAAGGTGGCGGTGAAGATTTTGATGATGAGTATATGTATTGGATTCATAAAGAAAAGTACACCGTAGATTATCTTGCTTACAACTACCGTGTTAATGAAGGTGGTACTCGCTTCCGAGAAGCCTATAACGAACGTATTGTGAGTGGTATTCGTTTTGTGGACTATAACAACTATAAGGCGAATGAAAAATTCCCACCCCTACGCTCACTCGATAGTCTTTACGAAAACAAGGCACTACAACTCATCTCTAAAATTGAGATAGAGCAAGTCCGTGTATCTCCATGTCCGGAATGCTAGTTAATATGTAAGAGCTGTGCTTCTTTGCGATCGCCTTGAACTCGCACTACGTATAGATTCCCATTGTTAGAATCATCAATATCTGTATAAGTAGTCGCTCCTAACACAGCATTTACAAACGAAGGCGTTGTATTACTATGTCCAACCACCAGTATTTTCTTGCCTTGGGTAGCCGCTGAAAAAATGGAGTCATTCAAGGTTCTTGGACTATACGACTGTACTTCCAACGATTTACTTTTAGCTGTTGGCGCTGCAGTTTGCTGCGTTCTGTTATAATCTGTGGAATACACAGCATCTAAAGCAACATCTTTAAAAACACGCATCCAATTTTGTGCTCTTTCTTGACCAGCATCAGTGAGCATTGGATTTTTATTCTCAGCATCAGAACGATCTTTCTCAGCATGACGAACAAAATAATAAGTAGTCACCGACTCATTTTGAGACTGGTCAACGGTCTTGGTTGATGTTTGACAGCTAGTAAAAGCAAATGCACTAACAAAAAGCAAAAGATATATAAAACGCATATAGATGATTTTAGATCATAAATGTACACAATGTACGGGCTTCCAACTTAGCACGATTACATAAAATCCTATATCATTTTGGTGTTAGCACACTAAAGGAGTATGATAAAACATAAAACCCACGACCTAGGGTCATGGGTTTTATGTTTTACTAAAAATATTTACAATCTCTAATGGATCGCAAAGATCTGTATCATTGTATACCCTGCAACAAAGGCAGTGGCTAAAATAGTGTAAATCCCTAAGGCAACATTATGCCGGGGCGCTCCTTGATTTTTTTCTTCTATTGTTCTGTTAGTTTTCATGATTGTTGATTTATTGATTGATACTATATAGACGATTAATAAAAACGAATGTTACAGTACTCTATCATAAAAAAACAAAAAATGGAAGATAACCAGATGTTATCTTCCATTTTTATAGTGTCTTCAGTAGTATCTCTAATTGGTAAACATCGTCTTCACCTTGCGTAGTTTAGACTGCCACATCTCCAGCTCATCTTTATGCTTAGTAATGTTTTTATGCACCTCTTGCACCATTGGATTATCATCTGGAACATGTTGAAAAAATCCTAGATTATTTTCCAATTGGTTGATTTCGGCTTTGATCTCTTGCACTTTTTTTGTGATAAAGAAACGTTCTTTTTCGAGTCCGCGTTGATCATCGCCTTCTGCCATACTCGACATGCGATTATCGTACTTGATCATTTCGGCTTCTTTTTTATCAATATCCAATTGCTGGAAAAGACCATCTAAAGCTTTATTGAAATGTTCGTCGATTTTCTTTTTTGCATACGGAACACGCCCGATGCCTTTCCATGTAGCAATATGGGCTTTAATAGCCTCCAAGTTTTCGTTGTGCTCCCCTGCGAGTTTTAGTCCTTTGATCGTTTCAAGTAAGGCTTGTTTTTTAGCAAATGCCTCATCCTCCCCTGCATTGGCCTGTTTCTTTGATGCGTGTAATTTATCAAAAAAGTGATTGCAAGCGGCTTTAAACTCCTTCCAAACCTTGTCACTGTCCTTTCTAGGCACATGTCCTATCTTTTTCCAGTCGGCTTGAATTTTCTTCATCACATCGATAGTGGCAATAAAATCATCACTATCCTTATGCTCATTTGCCAATGTAATAAGCGCTTTTTTCTTATTTAAATTCTCATACTGTTCTTTCTTCTGAGATTTATAAAAGTTATTTTTATTATGGTTGAAATCACGCACTGCACTTTTAAAGGCAGTCCACGTATTTTCATTAACGGCTGTCGGCACTTTTCCGGCTTTAAAGAAAGCTTCACGAAAGGTTTCCACTTCTTTAATTTTATTTTGAACCCCATTGTGAGAAGTTATTGGATTATCAGCAATCGCTTTTATCTTTGCAATAAGCTCTTGTTTAATCAATAAATTCCCTTCCCAACTAGCTTCAATCTCCTGCTGTTTTTCTTCACGTGCATCGTGAATTTTCTTTGTTGCAGCACTAAATTTATCCCAAATCTCATCACTATATTCCTTAGCAACGGGACCAATCTCCTCTTTCCACATACGATGAAGGAGTTGTAGTTCTTTAAATGCCTTATTGATATCCTGCTCTTGAGTCAACTCTTCTGCACGTTCAATAAGCTGTAATTTCTTGACCAAATTATCCTTGAAATGCTTGTCTCGAAACTCTCTATTTAAATGCAATAATTCATAGAATGCATCTACGTGGTGATAGTAGTTATTCCACACTAGATTATAGCGATCACGAGGTATATTCCCCGCATTATGCCAGCGCTCTTGTATATCTTTAAACTTATTATACGTAGTGTTTACACTTTCTGCGCCCCCTAATTCATCACGCAAAGTTTTCACTTCTTCTACCAATTGGTTACGTAATTCTTCGTTTGTCTTTAAATTCTTCTGACGGTTTTGATAAAACTTTGCCCGCTTGTTTCTATAATCATAATACGCCTCATTGAACGTTTTCTTTAATGGAGAGTGATATCTAAAATCAATGACATTACCTCCTTCCAAAAGAAAAGCTTCTTTGGCCGCAACCATTTCCGCCTCAATCTGTTCATTAAACGCTGTATTAATTTCTTCTACGTGATCCTTGATATTCTGTACTTGCTCATTATCAAGAAGGGACTTTAATTCCTCTAGTAGCTCCTCTTTATTCATCGAAGCGTACTCCTTCTTAGGCACATCCTTATGAACAGCTTTGGTAGCAGCAGCCGTTTTTTCTTTTTCAACTGAAACAGTCTCTTCTGCATCACTTTCTGCCACCTCTGGAGCCTCAGCATCTTCTACCTCAACAACTGATACTTCTTTCGCTTCTTTGGCAGATACTTCTGTTACTTCCGCTTCAGGAGACTTAGCATCTTCTGTTTCAACAACCGATTCATCTGTAGTTTCTTGCGCAATTTCAGCTTCTATCACTTCCGCTGTAGGCAACTCTGTTGCTTCCGCTTCAGCGGCGAGGTCGGTGATTTCATCTTGCAACTCTTTTTCAGGTTGCGGCACCGTCTCTTCTACTAGATTGATATCTTTTTCTTTTGCTTCTTCTTTGGGTTGTTTCTCTTCAGACATTTGTTTCAATGTTAGGTTTCATATAAAATAAGACCCTAAAGATACTAACAACTCATGGAAATACAAGAATAATAGGCACTAAGGCTTATTCCAAATATCCCAAGACGCCTCAGCTTGCAACTCTAGCATGCGTAGGCCATTTATAGTCGTGGCATTCTGAGCCTTAGCCATTGCTAAAAATTGGGATTGAGAAGGATTATAAATCAAATCGTACACTATATGTCTACTATCTAGGTACGTAAATGGAATGTCTGGATATAAATGCACCTCTGGAAAGGTTCCTAAGGGCGTACAATTGACAATAATAGTAACCTTCTTTATATGTTCTTCATCAAGATCATCATAGGTCAATGTGTCTTTTGTACGCTTTCGCGAAATATATTGACACCCAACTCCCAAACTCTCTAAAGCATAGACGATCGCTTTAGACGCTCCACCTGTTCCTAAAATGAGTGCTTTATGTGACGTGGGCATTTTCGCGCCAAGCGCACCATTCTCGTCAAAAGAACGGAACATTGAAGAACCAAATCGCTCCAATAGCGTGCCTCTAAAACCAAGAAAATCAGTATTATAGCCAATCAATCGACCGTCCTTCAGTCTTTTAATCGTATTGACTGCACCTATATTTTCTGCATCTTCATCCAATGCATCGAGCAATGGTATTACTGCCTCTTTATAAGGAGTCGTCACATTAAAACCACGGATACTTTGATCCTTCAGGTACTCCAGAACAGCATCAATGTTGTCGCAGTCAAAGTTAACATAAGATCCTGAAATATTTTCTACCTCAAATTTCGCCTTGAAATAATTCCGTGAGAAGGAGTAACCGATATCACGCCCAAAAAGACCATATCTATCCATGCGTTCGAGTTTTTTCTCCATATTTCCCAAGCCCAAACACGGCAAGAATCCCTAAAAGAACAAAAAAGATAGCAAGCACATTTTCAACATTAAATTCGGTAGGCATAAAACGATCATAATTATCTAAAATCTCATTTCCGTTCCGATCTATGGCGATATTACCATTGACATCGCGTTTATATATTTCGGTTTTCCATGGCCAGACAACGCCTAAGGATCCAGTGATAAAGCCAATAATTATGGCATTGGTTCCATTCTTAAAGTGTTTGAGAAGGTAGCCCAGAAAATGCGATAGTGTCACAAGTCCCGTTAGGGAACCCGCAGCAAAAACTCCCAGTACTTTGAGTAAACGAACTTGCTCAGGATTATCAACAAAAGAAAAATCCAATGTAAAAATATCAAGAAGTGTTGTATACAAAGCGTTCACGGCATCTACGAGTAACAAAACGTAATTACCTAATAACATTATTATGAAGGAGCCTGAAAGTCCAGGAAGTGTCATTCCAGAAACCCCTATGATACCACATACAAAAACAAAAAGAAGATGATCATTTTCCTGTGCTGGCTCTAGCAAACTTATACTCACTCCTATAATAGTGCCCACGACCAACAGCATGATATTGGATCGCGTCCAAGCCTCGTAGTCCTTGGCAATGTAATAAATAGAGCCTATAATCATTCCAAAGAAAGTACTCCAAACCAAAAGTGGAAAGTGTTGGATGGCAATATCAAGTACAATAGAAACACTGAAATAACTAATAAGCATCCCGAGAATAAGTAATCCTAAAAATTTTCCATTGATATAGCGCCAGAAGCTTCGGAAACGGCCATTAAATAATAGTTTGGCTGCAGTGCCATTTATCTTTTGCAAACTATAGATAAACTCTTCATAAAAACCCGCAACGAAGGCGACAACACCCCCAGAGACACCAGGAACTTTGTTTGCAGCTCCCATGGCAAGTCCTTTTAGAACGAGCCAAAACTTATCCATAAACGTCCGAATATCAGTCTGCATGAGTGTCTTTTTGTAGCGCCATACGTTCTAAGATGAGTATTACTGCAAAGCCAACGATCGCGGCAACAAGTGCATATAATAAAAGAGCATCTCCCTCATAGGAATTTGGAAAAATACTACGTTCCAACAGTGGAACTTCCTCGCCATGCCTATCCATACGCGTAGATAAAACCTCTTTCCACGGCCATATTTTGTTGAGGGAACCAATCATAAAACCGGTCAATACGGCCAATGTGAGTTCTTTCTTATGGGCAAACATCCATTTAAGGGCCTTGGAAAATAATTTCAAACCAACAATACACCCTATTATGAACAAGAAAACCTTGAAAAAACTAGTCTTAACCAATTCCCAATCCCCGGCTCTAAGGCCAGAAATAAAATCGTTAAGTGTTCCTAATACCATTCCATAAGAACCTAAGAGGACAAGTATAAAAGATCCCGACACTCCAGGAAGTATCATAGCGATGATGGCTATAAAACCGGAAAACATAAAATAATACCAAACGTCAGGTGCTGTCCCCGGTATCGCAATGGTTATATAATAAGCAATCACGGCACCAATAATAACCACAAAGATAACCGCCAAAGTCCACTTCTTTATTTGCTTTCCGATAAAAAGGATACTAGCAAGCACAAGACCAAAAAAGAAAGACCATACGATGATGGGATGATTTTCTAATAAATATTCGATGAGCTGAGCTAAAGAAAGTATACTGATGAACATGCCAAAAAAGAGACTCACTAAAAATCCAAGATTATAACGTGCAAACATTGCTTTAAAGCCTTCTCTTTTCCACAACTTAAAAATACCCAAGTCTAAGCGGTCAATAGTCGTGATTAACTCTTCGTAAATTCCCGCCACAAAGGCAATGGTTCCGCCAGAAACGCCTGGAACTACATCTGCAGCACCCATAGCAATCCCTTTAAGCGTAATAATGACATAGGATAATAAGTTTCGCTGCATAAGGAATCGGATTAGGTATTAGCTAAAATACTAGCTTTCGCTAAAACGACCTACAAAGTTAGGAGGAGTTTTTTACTAGCTTGTGTAGAAAACATCAATCGTCAAGAAACCAGAATATTCGCCTATTACGTTCGGCATATTTTAAGTATTTTAGTCTCTTATTAAAAACCCTGTATGAAACAAATTTTGATTGCGGCACTCTGTTTGTCGTTTATTACCTGCAAAGAATCGAAGAAGACGATCTCGGAACCATCGAAGCCAGAATTTATTGATCTGACTACCCTGGAAGGAGATGGTGATAAAATGCTCTCAAAATACATGAAGACCATTACAGAAGGAGAGCTGAAAGAAATGCTTTACGTCTATGCAAGTGATGAAATGGAAGGTAGAAATACCGGTGAACCAGGGCAAAAAAAGGCTGCAGCCTACTTGAGAGATTACTATAAGTCACAAAACATACAGTCTGGAACTAAAGATGGCAACTATTACCAAATCGTTCCTGAATCATATTTTAGAAAGAACAGTGGCCTCAAAGCTTCTGAGAATGTATTGGCATTTATAGAAGGTTCTGAAAAACCCGAAGAAGTGCTCGTTATTTCTGCGCACCTTGATCACGTAGGGATGGATCAAAATGGAAATGTATTCAATGGCGCTGATGATGATGGTTCTGGTACCGTAGCGCTACTAGAAATTGCAGAAGCTTTCAAACAAGCCAAAGAAGATGGCGTGGGACCTAGACGTTCTATTCTACTCCTGCACGTTACTGGAGAAGAAAAAGGATTGTATGGTTCAAAATACTATACAGAAAACCCTGTATATCCCCTCGCAAACACCATCGCCAATTTAAACATCGACATGATTGGACGTAATGATGATGATCATTTAACAGATAATAACTACGTATACCTCATCGGGTCTAAGATGTTAAGTCAAGAGTTACATGATCTATCTGCCGCTATCAATATGAAATACTTTAATATGAATTTGGATTATCGTTTTGATGCTCCCAATGACCCGAATCGATTCTACTATCGCTCAGATCATTACAACTTTGCAAAGCATAAAATTCCCGTAATTTTTTACTTTAACGGAGTGCATGATGACTATCACCGTATTTCGGATACAGCAGACAAAATCAATTACCCCTTACTTGCAGAACGCACTAAATTAGTTTTTGCAACCGCTTGGGAACTTGCAAATCGAAAGAACAGACCCGCCTTAACTCCTGTTGCAGAGTAACATAGGTTATTTATAAAAAGTGCAAAAAGCGATAGACAAAAAATCTGTCGCTTTTTTTATGCAAAAGAGTTGGTCAAGTATGAGGATTGATTATCTTTGCATTCGCTAAGCAAAATGGTGGTTGTAGCTCAGTTGGTTAGAGCACTGGTTTGTGGTACCAGGGGTCGCCGGTTCGAGCCCGGTCTTCCACCCATAGCAAAAGCCTCATCGAAAGATGAGGCTTTTTTTTTATGCCATTGTATCTTTTCCTCAATCCTAATACCTTCTAAATCAAGTCAAACAAACTATCCACGGCAGCGTAGCGCTCAACCGTATATCCTTCTGCATAATCCGTCCCTATCAATCTTCCTAAATCACGGGCTCTATAATTGATGCTATCTTTAAAGGTCGTACTCGAAATAGGCGTTTCTTCGTCCTTTGAACTTGGATCAAAAAACTGTGAGCTATATGCAAAAACGGCTTCGCATTTCTTTTCTATAAATCCAGAAACATCTACGACAATCTCAGGCTCTACGTTTTCCCATTGGATATAATGATAGACATGCTTTGGGCGCCATTTACCTTGCGACTTCCCTCCTCTTGTAGTCTCAATTTTTACGAGTCCACTCAAGAAACAGGCATCACTTGCCAACTTGCTTCCCTTCCCATGATCAATATGCCTATCGCTAATTGCGTTGCATAACACCATATCGGGTTGGTACGCCCGTATGACTTCAATGATTTTAAGAAGGTTCTCCTTATTGTTTTCAAAAAAACCATCGGCGAGGGCGATGTTTTCACGCACTGCCGCACCTAATATTTTGGCAGCAGCTGCTGCTTCTTGATCACGAATCTCAGCAGAACCTCGGGTTCCCAATTCACCTCTCGTTAAATCTAAGATGCCTACCGTTTTTCCGTTTGCAATTTCTTTAGCCAAGGTAGCTCCGCATCCCAATTCTACGTCATCTGGGTGTGCTCCTATGGCAAGTATATCTAGTTTCATATAGTTTGTTAAATGAATGGAAATCTACCTATTAATGTACAGGTATTGCCATCTTTTGTTGCACTGCAACTAAGGCTTGCTCAATATCGGCAATTAGATCTTTTTTATCTTCTATTCCTACAGAAAAACGAATCAAACCCTCGGCAATACCTTGGTTCTTGCGTTCTTCTTCGCCCAATAGAAAATGTGACGTTTGTGCTGGACAAAGCATGGTACTCTCTACACCCGCCAAACTCATTGAAGCTTTGATCAATTGCAATGCTTTTAGAAAAGCTTCAGCGTCAATGTGTGGTGCCAACTCAAAAGACATCATTCCTCCAAAACCTTTCATCTGGGCTTTCGCCAAAAGATGATCAGGATGTGATTTGAGGCCAGGGTAATACACGGTATCAATAGCGTCATTCTTATCCAACCATTTTGCCATCTTCTTTGCATTTTTATTCTGCGCTTTTACTCGGATGGCCATCGTCTTCATACTGCGTTCCAACATCCATACGGTCATATCACTCAGGCTACCCCCCAAGTTCTTTGCGAGATTCCAAATTTGGAAAATATGTTCCTTGCTAGCAGCAACAGCGCCGGCACAGATATCACTGTGTCCGCCCATATACTTAGTCGCACTATGAATAATAATATCTACGCCAAATTTCAAAGGGTTTTGATTGATTGGAGAAGCAAAGGTATTATCGATCATGGTTACGATACCATTGGCTTTTGCCAAATCCGTCACCATCTGTATATCAGTAATGGTCATCAGTGGATTGGAAGGCGTCTCTATGTAGATAACTTTGGTTTTAGGCGTGATCGCTTTCGCGAAAGCGTCCACATCCAATCCATCTGTAAATGTATACGCAATGCCATATTTATTAAACTCTTCGACCACCAAATTGTAGGTACCACCGTACAGCGTCTTTTGCAACACAATATGGTCGCCTGCACTTAAGAATGCCAATAAAGTAGTACTTACAGCAGCCATTCCACTTCCAAAAATAAGCGCGTCTTCAGCGCCTTCTAAGGCTGCAATCTTCTTACATAAGCCTTCTTGATTAGGAGTGTTGAAATAGCGCGGATATCGCTTTACATCTACATCCATAAAGGCATATGATGAGGACATAAAAATAGGCGAAACAGCTCCTTGAAACTGTTCATCCTTAATTTCTCCTACATGTGTACAAATCGTATTTATTCCTTGCTTTTTAGCTTCCATGCAACTTTATTTTTTGTTGCTTAAAAATACAAAAACTAAAAGGAGTCACATATAAAAAAGCAAAATTCATGCATTTTATAATTTTAAGATAATACAGTATTTTCTGTCTAATATTCATCGATTAAATTAAAGCAAAGTACCTACCTTTATGCTTCATGAAGCTAATTACTAATATTCACCAACTGCTTGTAACGGGACCTTTTGAAAAGGCCGTTTCAGGTGAGGCGATGCGCCAACTACCCTTTATTGAAAATGCATTTCTCTTGATTAAAAATGATCGGATTTATGATTTTGGCAAAATGGATGAAATGCATCGCATTGCGGTAGACGAAGTGATTGATGCCACCGGCCAAATTGTATTGCCCATGTGGTGTGATTCACATACCCACCTGGTATATGCCGCGGGCCGTGAAGATGAATTTGTAGATCGCATCAATGGCCGGTCTTATGAAGAAATTGCTCAACGTGGTGGTGGCATTTTGAATAGTGTCAAACGTTTACGCACACTTGATGTTGATACGTTATATGAAGATGCTGCGCAGCGCTTGCAAGAACTCATAGCTTTAGGAACAGGAGCCATCGAAATTAAGTCGGGATACGGCTTATCGGTAGCTGCAGAACAGAAAATGCTAGCCGTCATTGCTCGTTTAAAGCAAAATTTTGAAATCCCTATCAAAGCGACTTTACTCGCTGCTCACGCGATTCCCTTAGAATACAAAGAAAATCGTAAAGGTTATATCAAACTCATTATTGAAGAAATGATTCCCGCTTTCGCGAAAGCAGGTCTATGCGACTTCATAGACATCTTTTGTGAAT
This sequence comes from Dokdonia sp., assembly GCA_047630395.1. GTDB lineage: Bacteria > Bacteroidota > Bacteroidia > Flavobacteriales > Flavobacteriaceae > Dokdonia. The sequence continues at coordinate 1,503 of JBLHXM010000029.1, read as the reverse complement.
CTGGCTACTTTACGGTGGACGAACTAAATACCGTACTGAGCGCTGGAAAAAAGCACGGACTGCAACCTAAGGTCCACGTCAACCAGTTCAATGCCATTGGTGGTGTTGCTGCTGCAGTTGCTCACAAAGCATTGAGTGTTGATCACCTCGAACAACTTACAGAAGATGATCTTATAGCATTGAAAGCAGGAACTACTATTTCTGTGGCACTCCCTGGTTGTTCCTTTTTTTTAAATATACCCTATACTCCAGCGCGACGCATCATTGATGCGGGGCTTCCCCTGGCTATCGCTTCCGACTATAATCCGGGATCGGCGCCAAGTGGGAATATGAATTTTGTCGTTTCCCAAGCGTGTATTAATCTTAAGATGACTCCAGAAGAAGCCATTATTGCGGCCACTATTAATGGTGCGTTTGCGATGGATGTAGCTTCGGAAACAGGGAGCATCACCAAAAACAAAAGAGCCAACCTCATTATGACCAAACCCTTAAATTCATATAAAGCAATTCCGTATCGATTTGGACAGCATCAGATTGCCCAAATCATTATTAATGGCGAATTTATTTAAATATGCTTCCAAATTTTAGGATTTCAGAAGAAGGTAGCGTTTCAGATCGATTCCGAAAGAAAGGTATTGATACCTTTCACGACGCAGTTCGCTATATCCACAGCTTGCCGTATGGGCGTAACCGAAGCCCAGAAAAACCCTTTACGATTATTCTAGAAGGTAAAGGGACTTGCTCGACCAAACATGCATGCCTTAAACTCCTTGCGGAGGAAAACAACATCAACAGCATCGAATTTAATATGTCTATTTATGCTATGGACGGCATCAACACACCTGGCATTGTCCCCGTGCTGGAGCGCTATAACTTAAAGTATATTATGGAAGCTCACATCTATTTGTCATATGCCGGAGAACGTTTCGACTATACACAACCGGGAGTTAACGATAAACTCTGGGAAAATGCTATTTTGATTGAAATTTCCCTAGATTCAGATCAAATTGGTGATTGGAAAAATGCCTTTCATAAATCGGTGCTCGTCGATTGGATTAAACGAGATAAGATCAAGTATACCTTGGATGAAATCTGGAAGATTCGAGAAGAGTGCATTGAGACCTTGGGCTGATTAAATAGTAGATTCAAGGATAATAATCATCAAAATTTGCGATCTTTAAGCTAGCTTTTCATTGACACAAGCTTCTATGCTATGATTCACTTTCAATTTGTATCAGAAACCGACATTGCCAATAGGGTATCTCCACGTGATGGGGAAACCAAATTGGGAGAAACCCTACAGTATGTATCGAGCCTTGATGCTATTGCATCGAGTACTGCTCCTTATGTCATTTTTGGCATTGAGGAGGATATTGGAGTCCGTGCTAACTATGGAAAAAAAGGAGCCTCGAAAGCCTGGAATGCCTTTCTAAATGCTTTCATCCAGGTACAAGCCAATAAGCACAATGTGTCACAGATGCTATTACTGGGACACATAAAGGT
>JBLHXM010000028.1:0-30906 GCA_047630395.1 Dokdonia sp. | reverse complement strand
CAGACTGCATAGGTCTACTACCATGCTCCGGATGGTCATTATGTTTTTTATTAAGTACGCGCATTGCATCAAAACCGGCCCAGATATAAGGTCCAGAATCATTACAACCACCGACGAGCATTCGTTCGGCTTTGCCATATTTGATACGCTCATACCCCATCAAAATACTCTCAGTACCCGTCGTACACGCACTAGAATTTGTTGTTACTTGATTGCCAGAACCAAAATACCCTCCTAAAAAGGCACTAATACCGCTCGACATCGTTTGTATAACCACAGAACTCCCCAAGCGACGTACCTTACCAGCCTGCGTCATTTGCGCTGAAGAAACTAATTTTTCAACTCCTAGCGTAGAAGTGCCAAAAACAACGCCGCTATCATAGTCGACGATATTCTTGTCATGACTTGGCAGTCCCGCGTCATTCCACGCATCAACTCCTGCAATCATGCCATAAAAAATACCCGTAGCTGTCAAATCCCTTAATTGTAAGGGCGTAAAATAGTGTGTGAGTAATTCATCAGAAATTTCTGGCTGACCAGCAATCTGACATCCAAAGTTTAAATCGGCGAGCCTTTGATCAAAACGAATCCCAATCTCACCATTCATAATGGCTTTCTTAAATGCAGGGATTCCTACTCCATTAGGAGCACAAACACCTAAGCCTGTTATAACTACGCGTCTATTCATATATTAGTATGTATCATTCCAGATATTTCCCCATCACACACAACGACCCCTTTTTGATTGAGCATCTTCACTTTGCATTTGAGCTTTCCAAATCTAAAATATTTTTTTTCTGAATACACGGTTACCTTTTCGTTGGGAAAGACAAGTTCATGAAAGTGTAAGTGTGATTCTACTAAAGCAATCTTTGTGCGTGTAACACGTTCGGGATCATTTAATAAGAACACCCCTAAAGTACTTAGGCCAATTTGAGCCATACACTCTGTCAAGATAACGCCAGGAGTTACCGGGGCATCTTTAAAATGTCCTTTGTAAAAAAAGGCATCTTCCTTAAATGTATAATTGCCACGAATACACTCAGCGTTTACTTCTTCGATCTCATCTACAAAGAGAAAAGGCTCAGCATACGGTAGCTGAGCAATTAATTGTGTGCTTTGACTCATCGTATATGTTCCCCTCCATCTACTGGAACCACGGCCCCATTAATCCAAGCCGCTTCATCTCTACTCAAGAGATAAACAGCATTTGCAACATCATCAGGAGTTGTTAAGCGACCGTAAGGATTACGACGTAATGTTTCCTCCTTCATCCCTTCACTGCCAGGGATCATTCGCAAGCTTTCTGTATCGGTAACTCCAGCTTGTATGCAATTTGCTTTAATTTCTAAAGGAGCAAACTCCAATGCTATGCCGCGTACAATGCTTTCTAAGGCAGCTTTAGCCGCCGCTACTGCCCCGTATTGATGCCAAGATCGGCGACTTCCTTCACTGGTAAATGCGATTACGCGTGCATCTTTTGTAAACAGGTTTGCTTTCGCGAAAGCGGATACCCAATCATACAAACTGAGCGCCATTGCATCCAGCGTCAAGCTAAAGTCTATATGAGATAAAGTAGGCGCTGTGTTGCTATGCATTGGTTTTAGATTTCCTTTAGCAATACTATGCACTAAAACTTTACATTCATTTTGACCTACCTCATTTGCAAATTGCGCTATCACCGCCGAACGTTTTTCAGGATTCATTGCATCAATATTGAAAGCCAGCACCCTAGTTCCGTTCAATTTCAAAGATTCCATTGCAGCTTCAAAATCCCCCAAAACACTACGTCTACTGCGATGTATGACACACAAATGCATCCCTTCTTTGGCTAGTTTCTTTGCAGTTGCAAGTCCTAAACCACTGCTTCCGCCCAATATCACGGCCCACTTATTAATATATGATTGTTCTTCCATAGATTACCACTTTAACAAAACCCGTTGTGCAGAAAAGCCAGGGCCAAAACTCAACATTATTCCTATATCACCCGCAGGCAATTGTTTATCCAAAAATCGTTCTAAAACGTAGAGTACTGTGACACTACTCATATTTCCATAAAGGCGTAACACCTCTTTGGTATCATCAATATTCTTTCCAAGTTTTCCAAACAGTTCTTCCACAGTTTCTACAATTTTACGGCCTCCTGGGTGAAAAATTAAATGGTCCACCTTCGAAATATCCAATCCATTGTCTTTCAAAAAAGGGTAAATAATATCGGGGAATTTCTCTGCTATGAGCTCAGGCACGCTTTGATCTAAAATCATTTGCAAACCTGTGTTTACGAGCTTGAAACCCATCATATGCTGTGCATCATAAAAATGATACATGGAGGTATCGATAATTTCAGGCCCCTCATCTTCTTCCTTAGATGACAAGAGTACGCAAGCAGCACCGTCGCCAAAAATAGCTGCACTCACAATATTCACCATCGAATAATCTGTATGCTGAAAGGTAGCAGTAGGACTTTCTAATGCAATGACCGCCGCTCTTTTACCAGGGTTTGCCTTGAGAAACTCATTTGCATAAATAACTCCAGACACCCCTGCAGCACATCCCATTTCTGTGACGGGCAGGCGCACAATGTCTTGGCGTAAATTGAGAGCGTTAATCAAATAAGCATCTACCGAAGGAATCATTATTCCTGTGCAGCTTACCGTAATGATATAGTCCAAAGATTTGGGGTCCCAGTTTGCTTTCGCGAAAGCAGATTGCAACACTTGCTCACCTAGCTTCACCACCTCTCGCGTATAGATGTCATTTTTGTCCTCAAAGGAAGTGGCATTGAAAACTTCCAGCGGATCCATGATGCTATAGCGTTTATCGACCGCAGCATTGCTGAATATCTTTCGTGCTTTTCTTCGGAAACGATCATCTTGTCCCGATAGCCAAACATCTAGCATGGGTAAAATATCCTTCGTTTCTCTATGGTATTTCGGCAGCTGTTTGGCCACCGTTACAATGTGTACGCTCATATTTTCTTAATTACCCAGAGATAGCGAAAGGCCCATTTCCAACCAATGGTGTCATTTTCAAACCCTAGGTGTTTTGAGAACTGTTTTAGCTCCTCTAGTATAAACCCCCTTGCTATTGAGATACGACCATCGTGTCTCGCTATGGGACTTTTCATAAAAATACGACTAAATACCCTAAATAATTGATATGCAATGACACTTCTATGGAGATCATTAATCACCACACCTACGGTCGCTAATTTGTAAAATTTTTCTAAAAAAACATGAATCTCTGGATCAGAAAAATGATGCATTGTCAAATTACAGAGTACAATATCACACGGAAGTGCCTCTGGTGTTATTTTTAAGATATCCATCACTTCAAAGTTCAAGTTCACATACACAACAGAAAGCTCTTGTGCCATTTGTATGCTCTCTCTGTTAATGTCAACCCCTTTCAAATGGAACGTTTGTTGATGCTGTTTAAACGTGCGTGCGATATGTCTAAGCATTTCACCATCTCCACACCCTACATCGACAATGCGCCACTCTTTTTTTTCTGGTTGTGATTCCATCAACTTACGGATTCCAGATATGGTAATTTGATTTCCCCCTAGAAACCGGTTTACCTTGGTAATATCCTTCAGAGCAGTATTTAACTGATCCTTGGGAAGGGAAGGGTCATCCATAAGTTCGGGGAGCGAACTTCTATGTGTAAATTTTAGTTTCATATAGGATCTCCGTGAGTTGCTTTTATTATACGCTTTAATATCGAAGGAGATCGTTGTAATACAGAAACGCCCCAATGTGTTATGTTATCTTTTTGTAATCCGTTTTGTATCAGTTTACCCGTATACATTCTTCTGTTGAACGTAGTCTTCCACTGTTTGGAATACGCGCTTTCAATGAGCCCTCGTTCTTCTGGCATCGCCTGATGAGCCAGTAGCACCTCGCAAAGGATTTTAGCACTATGTATAGCCATTGCCATTCCATTTCCGCAAAGAGGATGTATAAGACCTGCACTGTCTCCAATCATACAAATATGATTTTCAACGGGAGTTTTCTTTTGGAAAGAGATTTGACTGATGGTCAACGGTTTTTCAAAAACCATAGTACTGGTCTCAAAAAACGTTTTTAATGCTTTATTTTGATAGAGAATTTCTTCTTGAAACAAAGCGACATCCTTATATTTTTTAAAAGCACTGTAATGCGCTAGGTAACATGCGTTGATATGATTGGACTCTACTTTTGACAAACCACAGTACCCCCCTTTAAAATGATGCAGCGCCACAAGCTTGTCTGAAAAATCTCCTTCATAATGTGCTTTTACAGCCATCCATGGAGATTTCTGTTGTATAAAATTTCGCGAAAGCGTTTTATCCAAACCACTACGCTTGCCAAAAGCGCCTACAACAAAAGAAGCTTTCAATGTATGAAGTGAAGTGTTTACGGTAAATAAATCTTTAGAAAAATGGATGTCCTCCACAGTATCTTTCAGTACGCTTACTCCGCAGGACTTTGCACGTTCTAAAAGAATCGCATCAAATGCGAACCGACTGATTCCAAAACCACCCATCTCTAAATCGATAGCCAAACCAGCACCTGATACTCCTGTAAATTGAAATTTTGAAATTTCTTTAGCGCCAAATGCTATTGGGTCTACTCCTAATTGGCGCAGATACTCAAGCACTTCATTAGAGACATATTCTCCACACACCTTGTGCTTAGGGTAGGCGTATTTTTCTATAAGTAATACAGAAATACCCGCAATGCCCAAGTGAATGGCAGCTGTGAGTCCTGCGAGTCCCCCTCCTACAATGATAATTTGATAGTCATCCTTCACAGTAATCGAAGGTACATAATAATTAGCCGTCTGAAAGGTCCATTTGCAAGGAGCTTCTTGATAACATGCAGCAAACACGTTTTGATTTTTTAGCAAAAAGAAAGAAGGAGTTTATTCTATGAATAAACTCCTTCTTTCTTAATCATACTGAACCTTATTATGGCAAATACGAAGGTAGCATCCCCGTAATTACTTAGGCTCTTAGTTTCCTGATTTTGACTCTCTAAGAGCTTCGTTCTTCATCGCTTGGTTGGGAACGATCGCCAAGGTTACTCTTCGGTTTTTAGCACGTCCCTCTGCAGTAGCATTGGTGTGCGCTGGCTGACTTTCTCCGTAGTACATCGTCGTAAAACGGCTTGAACTCAATCCCTTATTCGTAAGGAAGGTTGTCACCGATTCTGCTCGTTTTTTTGACAAGGTCATATTAGATACATCGGGGCCTACGTCGTCTGTATGCCCAGCAACTATAATGTTTGTATCTGCAAAATCTTTCATCACATTTGATAAACGTGAAAGCAAAACATCTGATTCTGCATTGATACTATATTGAGCCGTTTTAAAATACACCCCAGAATTTTCATCAAAAGTGACTACAATAGCATCATCTACACGCTCTACCTTTGCTCCTGGAATTTCTTCTTCAATTTGCTGAGCCTGTTTATCCATTTTATTTCCTAATAGCACTCCAGCGGTTCCACCCACTACTCCGCCAATGACAGCTCCCAGTTCTGAATTATTTCCATTCCCTAAATTGTTTCCTAAGATAGCGCCAATAACAGCGCCTCCTGCGGCTCCAATTAGGCCTCCTTTTTGTTTGTTGTTAGCGTTTTTTGTAGCCTCACAACCTGTTATTAGTAGACCACACATTGCGATCATGGCTATATTTTTAGTTATCATTCTCATCTCTTATCTTTTTAAATTAATATATCTCTTGTATCGCTTACTCCATGTTTTTTGAGTAAGCCATTGTAATGGTAAATGGCTTTCCATCCATTTGAAGCGTTTGTTTGATCTCTAATTGATCATCAGATAAATAGGAAAGATTCAGTCGGAATCCTTTATTGTTCATGGTTGATTTCATCTTCGCATCGGTAGGTTTTAGTATGATATCATAGTTGGTAGCAGAATCTCCTGTATCTGGAATGGCCCAAATAAAGTATCGCTTACCACTAGGGCAATTTTCATTGACTACTTCATAATTCCCGAAATTATTATTAGGAATAAAGCGCCATGTACTGCCCTCTAGACATTCAGCAGAGGTATCTTGGAATATAGTAACATTAAATGTTCCAGAACGATCATAAGTGATATCGTTGAGCGTCCAAGTCCCTTTCAGGGTCTTCTTAGATTCTTTAATTGTTTTGCTAGGTCCACAAGCGATGGTAATCAAACTTGCAAACATTATTATCATTATTTTTTTCATAGGGGTTATGTTTTGTTAGTACAAAGAAGCGCTATTCAGTATACGTTGATCGCATACAATTTGATGTGATTATAAGTGAAGTGTCATAAAAGGTTTACCTAAATGGCACTATTTTTCTGACAAGCCTTGGTGTGTGTGAGGCAATTAGTATGCCAGTACCTCCAGAATAGTTTCTTCAAGACGCTTTCGCGAAAGGTATTGATCTTCTAACTGCTCCACAAAAGGAATAGGTGTATCTAAACTTGTGACGCGGCGTACGGGCGCATCTAAAGATTCAAAGCAATTTTCTGTTATCATCGCCGAAACATCTGACATGATGCTTCCAAAACTAGAATCTTCAGTCAGTAAAACCACTTTACCCGTTTTCTTAACCGCAGCAAAGATTGCATCGACATCCAGTGGTTGTAATGTACGTAGATCCAGCACTTCTGCTGAAATCGTAGGTTGTTTATCCAAAAGTTCCAGCGTCCAATGAACACCAGCACCGTAGGTAATAATTGTGATATCGTTCCCTTCTTTTAAGGTGGCCGCCTTCCCAATAGGAAGTGTAAAATAATCTATAGGAACCTGTTGGCGGATACGTCGATATAAAGCCTTGTGCTCAAAAAAGAGTACTGGATTAGGATCTTCTATTGCTGCAGCTAATAAGCCTTTGGCATCAGCTGGAAACGCTGGATACACCACTTTTAAACCCGGCGTATGCGTGAACCAGGCTTCATTCGTTTGCGAGTGAAACGGACCTGCTTGCACTCCTGCTCCACAAGGCATGCGCACTACAATATCGGCGGGCTGTGCCCAGCGATAGTGAGATTTTGCCAGATAATTAACAATAGGATTAAATCCAGAAGTGGCAAAATCGGCAAATTGCATTTCCATGACGGCTTTTTTGCCATTGATAACCAATCCCATCGCAGCTTCTACAATGGCACTTTCACAGATAGGTGTATTACGTACACGTTCATTTCCAAACTGCTCCACAAAGCCCTCAGTGATTTTAAAAACACCCCCATACTCGGCAATATCTTGTCCCATAATCACAAGGTCATCGTATTTCTCCATCGATTGACGTAATCCCTGAGAGATCGCATCAATCAAACGTTGTTCTTCTGTTTCACTAGCTGCAGGTGTTTCCACATAGGTATATGGAGCAAAAACATCTGCCAATTCCGTTTCAAGATTAGGCACAATAGCTGCTTCCGCGTAAGCGATATCTAAATGTTCATTAATCTCTGCTTTGATCTCTGCTGCCATTTCATCATGCAAACGCTCCGTCAGCACGTTTTCATCAATTAAATAGCTTTTATAATTAAGTACCGGATCTTTTTGAGACCAGCTATCCATGAGTTCCTGTGGGACGTATTTTGTACCACTTGCCTCTTCATGTCCGCGCATTCTAAACGTCTTAAACTCTAATAAAACAGGACGTGGATTTTTACGCACGTCGGCAGTGAGTTGGCTCAGGAGATTATAGACCTCTAATATATTATTACCGTCAACGATATGGCTTTCCATACCATACCCTTTGGCACGGTCGGCGATATGCTCGCAATTGTACTGTTCTTTAGTGGGTGTTGATAGCCCGTAGCCATTATTTTCGATACAAAACAAAACGGGCAGACTCCATACCGAAGCTACATTTAAAGCTTCGTGAAAATCACCTTCACTCGTTCCTCCTTCTCCAGAAAAAACAGCAGTCACTGCTTCCTCATTTCTCATTTTGTGTGCGAGAGCGATACCATCTGCAACGCCTAACTGTGGCCCTAAATGCGAGATCATTCCAACAATATTAAATTCTTGGGTTCCAAAATGGAAGCTGCGATCACGGCCTTTGGTAAAACCACTGGCTTTACCTTGCCACTGAGCAAACAAGCGATACAATGGAATCTCACGAGTGGTAAATACCCCAAGATTACGGTGCATTGGCAGTATATACTCCTCACGACGCATCGCCGAAGTCACCCCTACTGAAATAGCCTCTTGACCTATCCCAGAAAACCATTTCGATATCTTACCTTGACGCAAGAGGATCAACATCTTTTCCTCGATCATACGAGGCTTTAACATCGCTTTATACAGCTGCAACAATGTCGCATCTGTCAAATCTTTTCGCTGATAATCAAAAGGTACTGTAGTCTTGGATTTCGTAGCCATAAGTCATTATAATGAGTACATCAAATTTAAAAAAATAAGCGTCACTCCGCAGAAAAATTTCAAAAAAAAACACGGATGTTTTCTGCCAGGGTTTGGACTACAAATTAAATGAAAAAATAGATGTAAAAAGACGGGATAAATTATTCAATATCTTCATAATCAACATACTCACCTACAACATTAGAAGATTTTTTGGTAACAGGCTCAGAAGCTTGTTGAGGAGCATTCGCCTTATTGGCTTGTTCTTGAAATCCTTTAAACACCCCTTCCATTTTTTGTCCAGCTTTTTTTGCGATATATCGCAAAAAGTATGGCATCAGCAAACGCGTAAAAAATCGCAATGCAAAGTATACCAAGAGTACGATTAATATCGTTTTAAGAAAGCCTTCCATGGGCAAGTGTTCTGTATTTTTAGATAATAAGATACGAAATTAGTGATTCTTCTGGATAAGAAGCCGCTGCAGAACGCTAAAAAAATGATAAAATCCTATATATTTGAACTTAACTCAAATCATTATGCTTAATCTCCACCGCGTGGTCTGTGCTTTTTTTATTTTCGCTCTAAGCGGAATTGCGAATGCACAATACACCGAAACTTTGAACTCCAATAGACCCGGGCAGTCTCAGGGTGCTTATGCCGTTGGGAAACGCGTTTTGCAACTAGAGGCAGGCTATGATTTCGGAAGTGATAAGCACAATCTTCTCAATACAGACATTGACATTTGGGGCATTGATTTCAGTGCACGTTACGGTGTTTGGAAAGAACAACTAGAAATTAGTTTGCTCGGACGTTTTCAAAATAATGAAATTACTTTCTTAACAGGAAATGCATCAAGAGAACCTTTTAGTGATTTTGAAACGCTCACCTTAGGAGCCAAATATTTATTCTTTGATCCGGGAAAATCAAATGAAGAAGAAGAGGTTAACCTCTACAGCTACTTTGCCAATAAAAAATTTAAATGGAAATCACTAATCCCTTCCATTGCTATCTATGCTGGCGCCAATTTTGGAACAAAAAACAATCCTTTCATTACGATTGACCAAGAAGGAATTAGTCCTACTGCGGCCTTGATTACCCAAAACAACTGGGGACGTTGGGTTTGGGTAAATAACATCATTGGTGAAAAAATTGGAACAGATTTCCCTTCCTATGCTTGGATTACAACGATGACGCATTCATTTACTCCAAAAATTGCAGGCTTCTTAGAGTATCAATTAATAAAAGGAGATTTGTATGCTGACAATATCGTTCGCTTTGGAGGTGCTTATTTAATTACACCTGATTTTCAAATTGACATCGCGGCTTTATTAAATACTAAAGACACTCCAAAAAAACAAAATATTTCTCTAGGCCTTTCCTATCGCTTTGATATGCATGATGAAGATGAAAAGATCGTCATTGAAGAAGACACTCCAGAAGTAGCCAGTAAAGCGGAAAAGAAGAGTAAAAAGAAGGCCGCAAAGAAAAAAAAGAAAAACAAACGAAAAGACGCACCCGATTTTGACGGTGATGGAAACTAGCGATGCACTAACACTATGATTACCCTTACAGAACTAACAACACCTTCGGAACTCAAACGATTTGTCAAGTATCCGTTTGAGTTATACAAAAACGAACCACATTGGGTCGCCCCTATTATTGCCGATGAGCTTGATAGTATGGACCCCGCAAAGAACCCAGTCTTTAAAAACGCTGAGGCTCGCTATTTTCTCGCTCATAAAAATGGAGTCACCGTGGGGCGTATATGCGCCATTGTAAATTATATTGAGATCAAAGAGCAAGGAAAACCAAAAATGCGTTTTGGCTGGTTTGATGTTATCGATGACGTAGAAGTAACCAAAACATTATTAAATAAAGTTTCTGAAATTGGGCATCAGCATCAATTACAATATATAGAAGGCCCTGTTGGGTTCTCTAATATGGAAAAGGCCGGCTTATTAGTCGAAGGTTTTCAATATCTTAATACGATGATCACTTGGTACAATTTTCCGTACTATAAAGATCATTTTGAACAATTAGGTTTTGAAACTGCGTCTGAATGGGTAGAATTTAAAATTAAAATTGATCCACCAGAAAAGCAAAATCCGAAGGTGAAGAAATTTGCCGAGCTCATTGCCAAACGCTACAACCTTACTCAATTGCAGTTTAAGAACTCCTCAGACATCAAGTCTCGTGTAGATGAAATGTTCGGTTTGCTCAATAAGACCTATGACAAGCTAGAGACGTTTGTACCTATCCAACAATATCAAATAGATCATTATAAAGACAAGTACATAAAATACATTCACCCAGATTTTATCAAATGCGCTCAAGACCAGGATGGTAACTTAGTTGCTTTTGCCATTACAATGCCTTCATTTTCTGAGGCTTTAAAAAAGGCAAATGGCAAATTATTTCCCTTTGGTTTTATTCACTTATTGAAGGCAAAACGAAAAAATCACCGCGCCTCTTTTTATCTTATTGGAGTGGATCCAGAATACCAAAACAAAGGGGTTACTGCCGTTGTTTTTCAAATGATACAGGATCTCTTTAATAATCGTGGCATTACAGATGTAGAAACCAACCCCGAACTGGCAGACAATAAGGCAATTCAGCAAATGTGGAATAATTACGAGCACGAATTGCACAAGCGCCGTCGGACCTATCGCAAGGATATATAGGAAAACAAATTCTAAAACTGCTTTTGCTGTCTTTAGATATTATTCCTCCCTATGACATTAGCCATGGCCATACTGTTATTTTTGATGGCCTCTGCTTTCTTAGAAAAGCATTGTTATTACAATTTTCAAGATGAGATTTTTTACGCTCAAAATAGCCTATGAAAACAACGCCTCCCATTTTTGAATACAGTCCGCTGGAGGAACAATTGAATATATACACGCATGCCTTTGGCTTTATTATGAGTGTCATTGGATTGGTCTTTTTTTGCTTTCGCGAAAGCGCCACCACTGCCACTACCGTTAGTCTTATCATTTTTGGGCTGAGTCTTTGTATCCTTTATTTTGCTTCTACCGCCTATCACAGTGCCACTAAACCTCGCCGACGCGCTGTATTAAATATTGTAGACCATGCCGCCATTTATGTGCTGATCGCAGGAACATATACACCCTATACCCTCGTCACCCTCGAAGGAGATATCGGTTGGATTCTCTTTGGTATTTCTTGGGGGATTGCCCTCTTTGGTGTGATTCTCAAATTATTTTTTACGGGACGATTTAATATCCTCTCCACCGTATTGTATGTGGCTATGGGCTGGCTTATTGTGTTTGCCTATAAACCATTGTTAGCCGAGTTACATCCAGAAGGTGTTCAGTGGCTTTTTGCAGGTGGTATTGCCTATACCTTGGGCGCTATTCTGTACAGTATTAAGAACATCCCTTTCAATCACGCGATCTTTCATGTCTTTGTATTGACGGGGAGTTTTTGTCACTTTATGAGCGTCTATTTCTACGTAGGAATCCCTGGTTAAACCGTACCCGCTATTCTAGGATTGCGTTGTACCTTTGCGGCATGATAAGTAATATTAAAAATCAAAAGCAAATTCTTGCAAAATTGGGTATTGAAAAACTCAATGATATGCAGGAAGAAGCGCAATTAGCTATCCATTCGACAAACGAAATAGTCTTACTATCTCCTACGGGAACTGGAAAAACGCTGGCCTTCCTCCTACCGTTGATCGCAGAACTCAACCCTGCGTCTGAAGAAGTGCAGTTGCTTATTATCGTACCTTCTCGCGAACTAGCGATTCAAATTGAAGATGTTACGCGCTCTATGGGGAGTGGTTTTAAAATCCATGCAGCCTATGGTGGTCAATCCTTTAATACAGATCGCCAGGCATTAAAACACAGACCGGCAATTCTTATAGGAACACCAGGACGTCTTGCAGACCATTTACGCAGGGATACCTTCTCCACTGAAGAAATAAAAGCCCTTGTTTTAGACGAATTCGACAAGTCACTGGAGGTTGGTTTTGAAGGTGAAATGACGGAGATCATGAGCTTTTTACCAGCATTAGAAAAGAAAGTATTGACCTCTGCAACAGAAGGCGTAGGGATTCCAAAATTCGTTGGGCTTTCTGAAAAACTAATTACTGTCGATTATCTGGATACTAAAACCTCTCAGTTAACACTGAAAGCGATTGTATCTCCAGAAAAAGACAAAATTCAAACCTTGGTTGATGCACTCTGTCATCTGGGAGGACAACCTGGAATTATCTTTTGTAATTTCAAGGATACCATTGCTCGCATCAGCGAACATCTCACAGATAATGGCATTGCACACGGCTGTTTTTATGGCGGAATGGAGCAGAGAGAACGGGAGCTCGCACTTTTAAAGTTTCGCAATGGAACCCATCAACTCTTGTTAGCGACAGATCTTGCCGCCCGTGGTATTGATGTACCCGAAATACAATTTATCATGCACTACCACCTTCCGATGAGAGCAGAGGAATTTACGCACCGTAATGGTCGTACTGCTCGTATGCAACGGGAAGGATCTGCATTTGTGCTGCACTGGCGTAATGAACGTCTTCCGGATTTTATGCCAACTATGGACGAAGAAGAGCTGCTCACAAAAGAAATTCCGCATCCGTCAATTTGGGAAACCCTCTCCATTTCTGGTGGACGGAAAGACAAAATTTCTAAAGGTGATATTGCTGGACTTTTTTTCAAACAAGGCGGTATCGATCGCGAACAACTAGGAACCATTGAGATCAAAAATGATCAATCCTTTGTTGCTGTACATAAAAGCCAAATCAAACATTTGATCCAGAAACTGGATAATACTCGTTTGAAAAAAACCAAGGTTAGAGTTCGTTTGGCTTAAAAAGATATGATTTAGCCCTTCCTTGGAGAATCTCCTTTAGGATTTTTGGGTGCATTTTCTTTTGGTGGCATGGGGCCTCTTTTATGAATGACCAAACCGTTTAAGAAGTTTCTCAAAAACTGATCTCCACACTCCATATATTTAGGGTGATCTTCGTGTCTGAAGATAGCGCCGAGCTCACTTTTAGATACCTGAAAGTCAACAAGCTTGCAGATTTCGATAATTTCGTCGTCCCTCAATTTGAGTGCAACGCGTATCTTTTTAAATATATCATTATTGGTAAGACCCATATTTGATGATTTTGAGTGCAATTTACTACAATAAACAGGGACTGAAGCAATATATTTAATGAATAGTTTGCAGTGATAGTAAGGCTTGCGATGGTATTGCTTTCGCGAAAGCAAAATACTTTTAAATATTAAGTCTTAATTGAGACTACTTGGCCCATTTAGATGTAGTTTTGCGCCCTAACAAATTAAATTATAGTAATGCATAAAGGAACAGTAAAATTCTTCAACGAAACAAAAGGTTTTGGATTTATCAATGAAGAAGAAGCAAACCAAGAACATTTTGTACACGTGTCAGGTCTAGTTGACGAAGTTCGTGAAGGTGATGTTGTTGAGTTTGAGCTTAAAGAAGGAAAAAAAGGATTAAATGCAGTGAACGTTAAGGTAATTGACTAATCACTGATATATATTTTTTAGTACTTAAAATGCCAGTCCTCACCGACTGGCATTTTTTTATGCTGTATCCTCAACTAGGGGTTCTGCATTAATTCTCGTAATTTTGTATCTCGTTTAGAACAACTATGGAAGAACAAAAAACTACCCGCATCAATAAGTACCTGAGTGAAGTTGGCTACTGCTCACGCCGTGCCGCCGACAAACTCATCGATCAAGGTCGGGTAACGATCAATGGAAGAGTTCCTGAAATGGGAACCAAGGTTGTCGATGGTGATGAAGTGTGCGTAAATGGGCAGCTCATTTCACCCCCCAATGAAAAACCTGTCTATATCGCTTTTCATAAACCTGTAGGGATCGTTTGTACTACAGACAACCGTGTTGAGAAAGACAACATCATAGATTATATAGGGTATCCAACACGCATATTTCCTATTGGTCGTTTGGATAAACCCAGTGAAGGCCTGATCTTCTTGACAAATGATGGCGATATTGTAAACAAAATTCTACGTGCCCGTAATAACCACGAAAAAGAGTATGAGGTTACGGTAGACAAACCTATTACCTCTTCCTTTATTCAACAGATGAGTAATGGAGTGCCTATTTTAGATACTGTAACACGTAAGTGTGAGGTAGAACAAATCAGTCGGTTTAAGTTTAAGATCATTCTAACGCAAGGACTCAATCGTCAGATTCGTCGCATGTGTGAGGCCTTAGACTACGAAGTAGCTCGATTGGTACGCCACCGCATTATGAATGTGCGCCTGGATGTGCCTGTGGGCGAATGGCGTGATATCACAGAAGATGAGTTGAATGAAATTAATTCAGGGATCGCAGACTCGGCGAAAACCCATACCGACTCATGAAGTTAATCATGGACCCTCTATGCCTATTTAGTGCACAGCTGGCCTTCGGACAACATGATTTTCTGTCCCAATGCGACGGGGTTTGGACGGGGACCATAAATCTATATACACAAGAATAAAATGGCCCCTTTGTTACTTTTACGGTTAAGACAGTCATAGAAAATAGTAACTGGACATGGCGTACAGACTCTGATTCAAAAAAGTCTGGTTTTAGGAGTAAAGACTATACGCTCAACGCCAAAGACGCTTCAAAAGGTCATTATCTTTTGGATGAAGGTGATCGTATTATCTTTGACTACCAAGTAAGCAGTTCTAAAATGTATGCTGTCTTTGAATTAGAAGGTATTGTATTGTCCAGGACCTATGAACTTAGAAAAGACCCATTGATTTTTGAAATCTAGAGCAGTTCGAAGTGAAGAGACACGACTCAGGTAAAAAGTCATCGCGTACAGCAAGCTCCTTTCTGCCCGTAAATTAGGTTTGCGAAAGCAATAGGTTACATTTTCAATTGAAAGCTCACCTGTACTTGTGATCGAATCGATAGTTCTCCCGGAGCAATCGTTTCTCCACCATCACTAGAAGCTTCCATAGACATCATACGCGCCTTATATACAGGAGGTTGAGGAGCACTTCCACCCGACTCACTAATCACTATTGCCTTTCCTATACTTTGCCCTAAGGCTTCGGCATAAGCAGTCGCTTTTTCTTTGGCATTTACAATAGCTTTGACACGTGTTTCTGCTTTGAGTTTTTCCATTTCAGAACTTCCGAAAACCACACCATCCATACGATTGATTCCAGAACTGAGTAGGCCTGACATTACGGCTTCATACTTGTCTAAATCCTTGAGTACGATCGTAAGCGATTGATTGGCTGTATAGTTATAGGTTTTGGTATTGTAATCGTAATTTTTGTTAAGATTGATGTATTCGGTACGAATATTTTTGTCTTTGATACCAGCAGACCTCAGGAAATTAATCACCTTGTCAATCGCTGTATCATTTTCTGCCTTCACTGCCCCAGCCTCCTTGCCTTGGCTTTCAACGCGGACTTTAATATCCACATAATCTGGTACTACACTAATTTTTCCTTCTCCAGTAACATGTACTAAAGGTTCCATTTGCTGGGTTTGAGCTTGCGTATTGATGTAAATAAAAAGGCTTAAGGCGAGTATTACGGTTTTCATAATTTCTTTGGATATTGGAAGTTAAATCTTCCCTAATTTAATTAATATAAACAAGATGATGATGGGAATGGCCAGTAAAATAACCATTAAAAGATTTGTTTGAAATAGGATAGGCATCATGGCAAGCGTAATTATATAGCCCCCTATTGCACCTCCAAAGTGGGCATCATGTCCAATATTATCTTTACGTGTTCTCATTCCATAAATGGAGTACAACAAGTAGCCAATACCAAAAATATAGGCTGGAATCGGAATTGGAATAAAAAACATATAAAGACTCATTCCTGGTTGCAGTAAGATAGCTGCATATAAAACTCCTGATACGGCACCACTGGCACCCACAGCGCTATAATGATATTCATCTTTATGAAAGAAATAGGACAATACATTTCCAAGAATAAGACTACCTAGATAGATAATTACAAAGCGTACAGGTCCCAGATAACCAATCACTGCATCTGCAAAGAAATACAGCGTAAACATATTAAAAAATAAGTGTGGCGGATTAGCATGTAAAAAACCAGAGCTCAACATTCTAATTTTCTCACCCCTACCGATACCTCCTATCTGAAATTTAAACTTCTCAAAAAAACTAAAATCATTAAACCCTTTCATTGAAAAGAGGACATTGACTACTATAATTGCCAATGTAATCGGATGTAAATCCCCCATATAATATGCAGTGTTAAGTACCAAAGATACCTATATTTGTGGTATTATTATAGAACATTTTTAGTATGCAATTTCTTGCTTTCTGGCTTATTTATCCTTGGTTATGGCTCATTTCAAAGCTGCCCTTTAAGCTTTTATATCTCTTTTCTGATTGGGTGTATCTCTGGTTATATGTCATTTTCGGATACCGCAAAAAGGTGGTGCGCTATAATCTTAACATTGCATTGCCCGATGCTTCTGACGCGAAGCGTAAACACATTGAAAAACAGTTCTACCACCATCTATGCGACACCTTTGTCGAAATGATCAAATCCATTAGCCTGACTAAAAAGGAATTGAATAAGCGGTATACCTTTACCAATGTAGAGATCATGCAAAACTACGAGAATGAAGGCAGGACCACCATGCTCGTCATGGGACATTATGCAAGCCATGAATGGGTGTTTGCACTTCAACTCTTTCTAAAAAATCCAGGGCATGCGATCTACAAGAAAATACGCAACCCTTATTTTGATAAAATGGCACGTAAAATACGTGGAAAGTGGAATACCCATTTGATCACCAACAAACGTTCTCGACTGAAGGTAACACAAATGATCCGCGATAAGAAAACGACGGTCTTCGGTTTTGCTGCCGATCAAACACCACGGCTACCCAAAGCTCATTTTTGGCCTCAATTTTTAGGTCATGAAATACCATTCTTTACAGGTGTGGAACAAATGGCAAAAAAGTTTAATACCCCAGTAGTGCATTTGAGTATGCGCAAAGTAAAACGCGGATATTATAATGGAACTTTTCATGTCCTCGCCGATCAACCCAATGAATTTGGAGATTTTGACATTACGGCCGCTTTCGCGAAAGCGTTAGAAGCTCAAATACGTGATGAGCCACAATACTATTTGTGGACGCACAAGCGCTTCAAGTGGTTAGGCAAAAAATCTGAATCTCCTGCGGGGGGAAAGACGGTTTAGAATTCAAACCATTTATTTATCGCTTCCGACCGTGATTTAGAGGTGCGTTCATCTTGATGATGCATATACTCATTGGAATGTGCTAAGTACTCATAATCGGCGGCCCAATTTTTATGAGCTGCAGCGAGTTGTTTGATAGCGTCACACACAAAGCCAACTTCCTCGTTAGTCATTGTGGGGTGAATAGACATCCGAATCCAACCTGGTTTATGCATTAAATTTCCAGCCAAAATTTCACAAACCAGAGCTTCAGAGGTGTCCTGATCTACATTTAGTAAGTAATGCCCGTACGTACCAGCACAACTACAACCGCCACGTGTTTGAATACCAAAACGATCGTTCAATAGTTTAACACCTAGATTAAAATGTAAGTCATCAATATAAAAGGAAATTACTCCAAGGCGGTCTTTATGTTCGCCTGCAAGGATATGAATATTATCAATATCGTTGAGTTCTCCCCAAATCAAATCTATAAGTTCATGTTCGCGATCAATGATATTCTGAACCCCCATTTCTTCTTTGAGTTTAATAGAAAGTGCCGTACGAATGGTTTGCAGAAAGCCTGGAGTACCGCCGTCTTCGCGTTCTTCAATATTGTCTACATACTTGTGCTCACCCCAAGGATTTGTCCATGCAACGGTGCCGCCGCCTGGATTATCAGGTACTACATTCTTATACAGTTCTTTACTAAAAATCAAAACTCCAGAAGAACCAGGGCCTCCCAGGAATTTATGTGGTGAAAAGAAAATAGCATCTAAGTAAGCTTCTGGATCTTCAGGATGCATATCAATCGCAACATAGGGCGCGCTACATGCAAAATCAACGAAACAAAGTCCGCCGTGAGCGTGCATTAACTTGGCTACCTCATGATAAGGAGTTTGAATCCCTGTGACATTACTACAGGCTGTTATGGAGGCTATCTTAAAAGGATGGTCTTTATATTTTCTTAATAGGGTTTCAAAATTATCCAGGCAAAAACGGCCATCGGCCTTTGCGGGCACTACCTCAACACTGGCAATGGTTTCAAGCCAGGTAGTTTGATTACTATGATGCTCCATGTGAGAGACAAATACTACAGGACGAATATCTTCTGGCAAGTTTGAAAACTTACGCATATTTTCAGGCAATTTAAGGCCAAGTATCCGTTGAAATTTATTGACGACACCCGTCATTCCGCTTCCGCTTACGATGAGTACATCGTTCTCATTGGCATGTACGTGTGTTTTTATAATGTGTTTGGCTTTGTGGTAACTCATGGTCATCGCCGTACCTGAAACGGTTGTTTCTGTATGCGTATTGGCAACGTAAGGCCCAAAATCATGCAGCATTTTTTCCTCTATCGGGCCGTACAAACGCCCCGAAGCCGTCCAATCCGTGTATCGTAATTTTTTAGGCCCGTACGGAGAATTAAAATATTGATTTATCCCGACGATATTTTCGCGAAAGCTTGAAAAGTAATTCTCTAGCTTATCGGTAGACTTAGTAGGCTTTAATGTATTCATTACGAAGGATTTAGCTATCCAAATGTAATCAAATTTTACAAGCCAGCAATCTCTTTAATCGTGCTAATCATTTCGTTTGCAACTCGGTCTGCATCCGCTTGAGAACCCGCCTCCGTATAGATTCGGATAATAGGCTCCGTATTGGATTTTCTCAGGTGTACCCAATGATTTTCAAAATCAATTTTCACACCGTCCACAGTGCTCAAATCTTCATGCGCATATTTTGCAGCCATCTGCTCTAGGAGAGCATCCACATCTAAGGTGGGCGTCAACTGAATCTTCTGCTTACTCATGAAGTATGCAGGGTAACTTGCTTTGAGTTGGCTTACCGTCATATTTCCTTTGGCAAGATGCGTTAAGAATAATGCGGTTCCCACCAAGCTATCACGTCCATAATGTGACGGAGGATAAATGATTCCTCCATTCCCTTCCCCACCAATAACGGCTTCTTTATCTTTCATTAGTTCCACTACATTCACTTCACCCACGGCGCTCGCATAATACGTTCCTCCGTGTTTACGGGTGATATCACGTAAGGCTCTTGATGAAGATAAATTTGAAACAGTATTTCCTGGTGTTTCACTTAGTACATAGTCAGCACATGCAACAAGGGTATATTCTTCTCCAAACATTTCTCCAGTTTCATCTATAAACGCCAAACGATCTACGTCTGGATCTACCACAATTCCAAGGTCTGCTTTTTCCTTCACTACGAGTGCACAGATATCGCCTAAATGCTCTTTCAACGGTTCGGGATTGTGTGGAAACTCTCCATTAGGTTCGCAATACAATTCCACGGGATTAACGCCTAAGGCATCCAATAATCTTGGAATCGCGATTCCCCCTGTAGAATTTACACCATCAACGACCACTTTAAAGTTGGCGCTCTTAATAGCCTCCACATCTACCAGATCCAAGGCAAGCACTTCTTCAATATGCAAATCTATATAGGCATCATTGACCGTAATCTTACCGAGGTCATCCACTTCAGCAAAAGTAAAATCTTCATTGGTGGCATAGTTCAGAATTTTCTCACCTTCGATGCCATTTAGGAATTCACCTTTACTATTCAATAATTTCAAGGCGTTCCATTGCTTCGGGTTATGGGAAGCAGTCAGAATGATTCCACCGTCGGCATGTTCCATAGGCACTGCTATTTCTACCGTAGGTGTTGTAGAAAGTCCTAAATCAATCACATGAATTCCCATACCTATGAGTGTATTCATAACGAGTTCTTGAATCATCGCTCCAGAAATACGAGCATCACGTCCTACAACCACCCGATACATCTCTTTCTTACGATCATTCTTGAGCCAAGCGCCATAGGCCGCAGCAAACTTCACTGCATCAATGGGTGTAAGATTATCACCGGGACTTCCTCCTATGGTACCTCGGATTCCTGAAATGGATTTGATTAAAGTCATATACGTGCAATTAGTAGGTTTATCTTTGAGTATACGCTCTGCAAAGTACCTAGTGAATAGGTTGCAAGCGTTGTTTTACAAAAGTACCAAATTACTCATAAGCAGCCATAAATTCCAAATAAAATCAAACTCCAAATACCAAATACCAAATACTCAATGCCCAATGCCTAGTGCCTAGTGCCTAAATATGTAAGCATAAGTAACAAAGGAAGAAGCATGTCTACAAAATCATAAAGAAGCGATGGACAAATAGCTACAATGAAAATTGTAACTTACCGTCCCAATAGATTGCACTGATAACAAAAACAACCACTGGCCTTTGAATTTTCTTGCACACATTTACCTCTCTAGAGAGGATCCCTTATTAACCGTTGGAAATTTTATGGCCGATGGCATCAAAGGAAAAAAATACCTTAAATATGAGGAAGACATTCAAAGAGGGATTCTTATTCATCGTTGGATTGATACTTATACAGATAGTCATGCTATTGTTAAACAGAGCACGAAACGCCTACATGCCAAATACGGACATTACAGTGGGGTTATTGTCGATATCCTATACGATCACTTTTTGGCAAAGAATTGGAAACAATACCATTCCCAAGAGTTAGCCGACTATATCCAAGAGTTCTATCAGTTGCTCAAAGACAATCACCCAAAGCTCACTCCGCGAATCCAGAAAATGATGATTCCAATGATGGAACAGAATTGGCTGCTAAGTTATGCCAGTCTGGAAGGCATTGAAACGGTGTTATACAATATGAGCTTTCGCATTAAGAAGCGAGTGCCTATGGATGAGGCTATTGAAGATCTCAAAGAGCATTACGATGCCTTTGAGGAAGAGTTTACTGCCTTTTTTGCCGAGTTGGAAGACTTTGTGGCCTTGAAGTTGAAAGAGATATAAGTTTGATATATTTACAGAAACCAATTTAATTTTGATGAAAAGACTATTCATATTCCTTGCGCCCATACTTTTATTAACTAGCTGTAAGACAGAAACCCCATCTAGAGAGATTGAACGTGGACGTATCGCTCAGAAGGCGATGGTAGTTTCTGCGCGCGCTGAAGCCTCTAAGATAGGATCTATGATTATGGCACAGGGAGGCAATGCATTTGATGCTATGGTCGCTACAGAAATGGCATTGGCTGTCGCTTACCCCTATGCAGGAAATTTAGGCGGCGGTGGCTTTATGGTGTATCGCACCGGTGTTGGTGACATTGGAGCCTTAGATTATAGAGAAAAAGCACCCGGTGCCGCCTCTCGTGATATGTACCTTGATGAAGAAGGAAACGTGATCCCTAACCTAAGTACTGAAGGTGCGATGGCGGTAGGCGTTCCCGGAACAGTTTCAGGGATTTTTGCAGTACATGAGAAATTTGGTTCTATGTCTATTGAAAAAATATTACGGCCTGTAGTCGAGTTGGCACAAAACGGATATGTAGTCACCGAAAAACAGGCAGCACGCTTTACAAAGTTTAGTGAAGTAATTACACGTGTCAATGGAGATAGCGTTTTATATAGTCGCGCTTTCGCGAAAGCGGAGACCATTAAAAACCCTGCATTGGCAGCTACTCTAGAACGAATCATTGCCAATGGAAAATCTGAATTTTATGGCGGAGAAACGGGGCAAAAAATGGTAGAATACCTCCAAGCTAGAGGTGGTATCATGACCGTTGAAGACCTCAAAGCCTACGAAGCACAATGGCGAACGCCAGTAACCTTCGAGTACGACAACTTACGTGTAATCTCTATGAGTCCGCCATCTAGTGGAGGTGTTTGTCTTGCACAGATCATGGAAATGATTGAGCCGTATGATGTTTCTTCATTAGGTCACAATACCGAAAAGACGATCCAAGTGATCACAGAAGCTGAACGCCGCGCCTATGCAGATCGCAGTTTCTATCTTGGAGATCCTGATTTTGTGCATATTCCAATAGACACCTTGATATCAGAGCGCTATACAACCAACAGAATGGATAATTTTTCATGGGATAAAGCCACTCCGTCTAGTGAAGTGAATCACGGGGAATTACCAGGCTATGAAAGTATGGAGACCACGCATTATTCTATTGTAGATCCTTTTGGAAATGCCATTGCGGTAACCACCACCTTGAACGGAGCCTATGGATCCAAACTCTACGTGGATGAAATTGGTTTCTTCCTAAATAATGAAATGGATGACTTCTCATCAAAACCAGGGGTTCCAAATATGTTCGGATTACTGGGCGCGAAAGCGAACGAGATTGCGCCTGGCAAAAGAATGTTATCTAGTATGACACCTACGCTGGTCGAAAAGGATGGAGAATTTTGGATGACCGTTGGGACACCTGGTGGTTCTACCATTATAACTTCGGTATTACAAACAATATTGAATGTACACGAATTTGAAATGGGAATGCAAGAAGCAGTAAACGCGCCTCGTTTTCATCATCAGTGGATGCCGGATATGGTGATGTTTGAACCGGATAGTTTTGATCCAACCATGTTACTAAACCTCAAAGCCAAAGGCTATGATCCTAATGAAAAAGTTTCCAAGATCCTTGGAAAAGTAGATGGTATACTGGTTCTTCCAGACGGCACCCTAGAAGGTGGCGCCGATCGCCGTGGGGATGATGCTGCCGTAGGATTCTAAACGTTTACTGTGTCAATACTCCTATAGTTGTTCTTAGAACAGGAATCAATCAAGCGTAAACACGCTATACAATTATTGAGAATCAGATGATGTTGATCTTCTTTGGCTTAATGATTTCATGAATTTAATCCAATTACACGATGCATCAGTACCCCACGAAGAGTTGTTTTCTATTCTTCTAATATGGTAATTTCAACGCGGCGGTTCTTTATTTCTTCCCAATCTAAAGGCTCTAAATACGCTTTACCTTCATACTTTAACCTACTCGGGGCAATACCTTTTTTAAGTAAATAATCATAAACTGCCTTTGCTCTATCTACAGAGAGCGTTTCAGAACCTGTTCTCATATTACCCCCATCAACACTAGGCTCTAGATATGGGGAACAACAGATATGACCCGTAAGTAAAATTTTACTTTTAGGATAACCATTTAAAAAACGCACTAATTTCCTAAGGGTTATTTCACTGCCACTTCCTAGCATTTTATCTGTGGCTCCTTTAAAAAAAATACCAAACAAAACGGTTTTTTCATTAATTTTCAAATCGCTATATGACGTTATATCCAATCTCCTTGAAGATAGCATACGCCTTTTATTCCCTTCATCTAAGGGCTCTGCTTTTTGATACTGGGTGCTGTCCGGTATGTTTATTTCAGCAATTATGGTTTCAATATCTACCCTCCTACTTTCTCCAGAGTAATCATCTAATTCACCAACCGCTTCTTGACCCGTTATGTTTAAGGGATTGAGCATAGTTGCCACGTTTGCCATTCTTTGTTCTGCTAGCCTCATATTGTAAGCAGCACTCGCATAGCCATTTGAGAAACCTTTTAATTGTATATATAGAGAATCGTTAAGATGTCTTTTTTTTTAGACTATCCATGTTTTGAAGAGCAACTGTTGTAATTTCATAACTATCATTAGAGAAATAAATCGATAGCGAGGTTTTTTCTTGAGCATATGCCAAGTGTACACATAAGAAAGCAAAAAGAAATAAACGCATAGGCTGACGTTAGAACTGGGTATTGAAAGTCTATAGAGCTTTTATTGCGAAGTAATCCGGTAAACGTTAAACTATCAAATGATCAAACGTGCATATATCATTGAAATTGTATACTCAATTATGTTGAAGGAATAGGGTTTTCAAAACCCGTCAAAAGAGACATCTCTAAAAAAGAATGAGAATAGCAATTGGGCATCTTTCCTTATATTGTGCAGGACTCTTCTATTTTAGTGTGACTGTAAAACATCCACTGCTCTTAATCCTTATAAAAATTAATTAAAATATACTATGCGCGCATAGTATATTTGTGTATCTTTACGATGACCTTCGACTAAAACCTCTATGAAAGATAAAACGATTGACTACTGTCTGAGAGCCACTTGGCAATCGGTAATGAAAATGTATAATGAGCAAGCTGCAAAGTTTGATGTAACGATGGCCGTTGGTTTTGCGTTGCTGAGTATCGATCCTGATGAAGGAACTCCCTCGACGGCATTAGGGCCACGTATGGGTATGGAGGCAACCTCTCTTTCGCGTACGCTAAAGACTATGGAAGAGAAAGGACTTATTGTTCGTAAACCTAATCCAGCAGATGGCCGCGGTGTACTTATTTATTTAACAGATTTTGGTATTGAAAAAAGAGAATACTCTAAGGACCGAGTCATCCGATTTAACAATGCGGTACGCGAACACATTTCTGAAGAAAAGATTGGACATTTCTATGAGGTTATTGAAACCATCAATGATTTGATTCAAAACAAAAAAATATATAATCAAGAAGAAATAATTCTTAAATAATGGCAAAACGTAGGATAAGAAAAGTCGCCGTCATCGGTAGTGGAATTATGGGAAGCGGGATCGCTTGTCATTTTGCAAATATCGGCGTGGATGTACTTTTATTGGATATCGTTCCTCGTGAATTGAACGACAAAGAGAAAGCAAAAGGATTGACCTTAGAGAGTAAAGTAGTGCGTAACCGTTTGGTTAATGACGCATTGACAGCTGCTTTAAAGAGTAAGCCCTCCCCTATTTACAATACCGCTTTCGCGAAAAGAATTACCACGGGAAACCTTGAGGATGACATCGCAAAAGTTAAAGACGTCGATTGGATCATCGAAGTAGTGGTTGAACGATTGGATATCAAACAACAAGTGTTTGAGAACCTTGAAAAACACAGAACACCTGGAACCTTAATTACCTCCAACACTTCGGGAATACCGATACACTTTATGAGTGAAGGACGTAGTGCTGATTTCCAAAAGCATTTCTGCGGAACACACTTCTTCAATCCAGCACGTTACTTAAAATTATTTGAAATCATTCCAGGACCAAAAACGGATCAAGGGGTTCTTAATTTCTTAAACAATTACGGAGAACAATTCTTAGGAAAGACATCTGTCATTGCAAAAGATACCCCTGCATTTATTGGGAACCGTATCGGGATCTTTTCTATCATGAGTTTATTTCATGCGGTTAAGGAAATGGACATGACCGTAGAAGAAGTCGATAAACTTACAGGTCCTGTAATAGGACGTCCTAAGTCGGCGACCTTTAGAACGGTAGATGTTGTTGGTTTAGATACTTTGGTACATGTTGCCAATGGTATTGAAAAAAACTGTCCAAAAGACGAACGTTCAGCCTTATTCCAATTGCCAGATTTCATCAATACCATGATGGAAAATAAATGGTTAGGTTCAAAAACGAATCAAGGTTTTTATAAGAAGACCGTTTCGCCGGAAGGCCAAAAAGAAATCTTAACACTAGATCTAAACACCTTAGACTATCGTTCTGCCAAACGCGCAAAATTTGCAACGCTTGAGCTTACAAAAACGATCGACAATGTCGCAGATCGTTTTCCTGTGCTTATCAAAGGAAAGGACAAAGCTGGAGATTTCTATCGCAAATCTTTTGCGCATCTTTTTGCGTATGTACAAAACCGTATTCCAGAAATCACAGATGAACTCTATAAGATAGATGATGCGATGAAAGCTGGTTTCGGATGGCAACATGGACCTTTTGAGATCTGGGACGCCATTGGTGTTGAAAAAGGAATCGAGCTTATGAAGGCCGAAGGCCTTGAAACAGACCCTTGGATCTTAGCCATGCTCGCTGCTGGAAGTAACAGTTTCTATGAAGTAAAGGACGGAGCGACGTTCTTCTACGATATTCCTACAAAAAAACAAACCAAGAAACCGGGTCAAGACAGTTTTATCATCCTTGACAATATCAGAAAGCAAACGGAAGTCTTTAAAAACTCCGGAGTTTCGGTACAAGATCTTGGCGATGGCATTTTAAACCTGGAGTTCCGCTCTAAGATGAATAGCATTGGTGGTGATGTCCTTGCAGGAATCAATACAGCCATAGATATGGCCGAGAAAGATTTTGATGGTTTGGTTATTGGAAACCAAGGCGCAAACTTCTCTGTGGGTGCAAACATCGGGATGATCTTTATGATGGCCGTAGAGCAGGAATATGATGAACTTAACGCGGCGATCAAATATTTTCAAGATACGGTGATGCGTTTGCGTTACTCATCGATACCAACTATTATGGCTCCTCATGGGATGACCTTAGGAGGTGGCTGTGAAATGACCTTGCATGCTGATCGCGTGGTTGCTGCTGCTGAATCATACATTGGACTTGTTGAGTTTGGTGTAGGTGTGATTCCTGGTGGTGGTGGATCTAAAGAAATGGCCTTACGTGCTTCTGATATGTTCCAAAAAGGAGATGTACAGTTGAACGTATTGCAAGAACATTTCTTGACCATTGGTATGGCTAAGGTGTCAACGTCTGCTTATGAAGCGTATGACTTGAACATCTTGAAGCCAGGGAAAGATATTGTGGTTGTTAACCGTGACCGTCAGATTGCGACAGCGAAAGCTGTTGCTCGTCAGATGGCCGATGTTGGGTATACTCAGCCGGTACTGCGTAATGACGTACTCGTTTTAGGAAAGCAAGCGCTAGGAATGTTCTTAGTCGGAACAGATTCTATGGAAGCCAGTCATTATATCTCAGAACACGATAAGAAAATCGCCAATAAGCTTGCCTATGTAATGGCAGGAGGTGATTTATCGGAACCTACGAGAGTAAGCGAACAGTATCTATTAGATATTGAACGGGAAGCTTTCTTGAGTTTAACAACAGAACGCAAAACATTAGAGCGTATTGAGCATATGTTGAAGAAAGGGAAACCGTTGAGGAACTAGTGATAGTTCGCTGACGCGAAACGACACAGGATTAGATTGCTGATGCAATCTGACTTAAGATTAGATTGCTGACGCAATCTGACGTAGGACATAGGATAAAAGGAAATAATGGCAGCTAGACATAATTTTAGAAAGTTAAATATCTGGAGAGAAGGTGTTTAGCTCACTAAAGAAACGTATGCGCTGACAAAGACATTTCCTAAATCTGAAACCTATGGTTTGACCAGTCAAATACAAAGAGCCGCAGTCTCTATACCTTCAAACATAGCAGAAGGAACATCTAGAGGTACGGACAAACATTTTAAACAGTATCTAGAAACAGCTTTGGGTTCTGCTTTTGAATGGGAAACACAATTATTAATAGCTTTTGAAGTAGAATATATTTCAGAAGAAGTTTATAAAAATTTAGAAAGA
Organism: Dokdonia sp.; assembly: GCA_047630395.1. GTDB lineage: Bacteria > Bacteroidota > Bacteroidia > Flavobacteriales > Flavobacteriaceae > Dokdonia. The sequence goes on along the minus strand of JBLHXM010000028.1, from coordinate 3,157 downwards.
AAAATTCAAGCGATACAAGGAATGATAACACGTTTTACCGAAGGACTTTAAGTCCTATGTCGTACGTCCTATCGTCCTATGTCAAATACATGAAATTATGACCAAAACAGCATATATCGTAAAAGCCTACCGTACTGCCGTAGGGAAAGCACCAAAAGGAGTATTTCGCTTTAAGCGTACCGATGAATTGGCTGCAGAGACCATCGAATACATGATGAAGGAGCTGCCTAATTTTGATAAAAGCCGCATCGATGATGTCATCGTGGGAAATGCAATGCCAGAAGGTTCGCAAGGATTGAATATGGCACGTTTGATTTCTTTAATGGGATTGGACTCTGTGGATGTACCTGGAGTAACGGTAAACCGTTTTTGTTCCTCAGGAATTGAAACGATTGGAATTGCTACTGCAAAAATTCAAGCAGGGATGGCAGATTGTATTATCGCCGGTGGTGCAGAAAGTATGAGTGCAGTACCTATGACAGGTTTCAAACCAGAATTGAACTATGATATCGTAAAAGCGGGTCATGAGGATTATTACTGGGGTATGGGAAACACAGCAGAAGCTGTTGCCAACCAGTTCAAGGTATCTCGTGAAGACCAAGATGAATTTGCGTATCACTCGCACATGAAAGCCTTGAAAGCACAAGCAGAAGATCGTTTTCAAGATCAGATTGTTCCTATAGCTGTGGAGGAAACGTTCATTAACGCTGCAGGCAAGAAAGAAACAAAAACATATACTGTTACTAAAGATGAAGGACCTCGTGCTGGAACCAGCACTGCGGTATTGAACAAACTACGTCCTGTATTTGCAGCTGGCGGTAGCGTAACTGCTGGGAACTCGTCTCAAATGAGTGACGGAGCTGCTTTTGTATTGGTGATGAGTGAAGAGATGGTAAAAGAATTAAACCTAGAACCGATTGCACGTATGGTCAACTATGCAGCAGCTGGTGTTGAACCACGCATCATGGGAATCGGTCCGGTAAAAGCCATTCCTAAAGCGCTGAAGCAAGCAGGATTAAAACAAACTGATATTGAATTGATCGAATTGAATGAAGCTTTTGCTTCCCAATCGCTTGCAGTAATGCGCGAACTCGATCTCAACCAAGAAATCGTCAATGTAAACGGTGGAGCGATTGCTTTAGGACACCCATTAGGATGTACCGGAGCGAAACTTTCAGTACAGTTGTTTGACGAAATGCGCAAGCGTGACATGACCGGAAAATACGGAATGGTAACGATGTGCGTAGGAACGGGACAAGGAGCTGCAGGGATTTACGAGTTTTTGAAGTAAGGAACTATACTTCATCCTCTAGAGTCTCAAAAAAATACTGAGGGCCTTTAAAACAAACAAAATCAAAGAATATTTTCGCGAAAGCGAATTAATACAATTAGAACAATGAGCACAGAAGGAACAGAAAAGGAGATCCTACGCGGAGGACAATTTATCGTAAAAGAAACGGCTTGTGAAGATGTCTTCACGATGGAAGACTTTACGGAGGAGCAGAAAATGATGCGTGATAGTACAAAGGAATTTGTAGATCGCGAAATCTGGGCACATTGGGAGCGTTTTGAGCAAAAAGACTACGCTTTTACCGAAGAATGTATGCGGAAGGCTGGCGAATTAGGTCTTTTAGGTGTTGCTGTCCCTGAAGCTTATGGCGGTATGGGAATGGGCTTTGTATCTACCATGCTTGTTTGTGATTATATCTCTGGCGCAACAGGTTCTTTTAGCACCGCTTTTGGTGCACACACCGGAATTGGTACCATGCCTATCACGCTATACGGAAACGAAGCGCAAAAGCAAAAATATGTACCACAATTGGCTACCGGCGAATGGTTTGGTGCGTATTGTTTGACAGAGCCAAGTGCTGGTTCTGATGCAAATTCTGGAAAAACGAAAGCAGTACTTTCTGATGACGGTACTCACTACGCTATTTCTGGACAAAAAATGTGGATTTCAAATGCGGGATTCTGTAATATGTTTATCGTTTTCGCGCGTATAGAAGATGATAAAAACATTACTGGATTTATTGTAGAAAATGACCCTTCTAACGGAATTACCTTAGGTGATGAAGAAAAGAAATTAGGGATTCACTCCTCTTCTACCCGTCAAGTATTCTTTACCGACTGTAAAGTCCCTGTTGAGAATATGCTTTCTACCCGTGGAAACGGATTTAAAATTGCGATGAACGCCTTGAATGTAGGACGTATTAAGCTTGCAGGTGCCTGTCTTGACGCACAACGTCGTGTAACCGATGAGGCGATCAAATATGCCAAAGAACGCATCCAGTTCAAGACTCCTATCATTGATTTTGGAGCGATTAAGGCGAAGTTGGCTCAGATGGCGACCAATGTATATGTAGATGAATCTGCTTCGTATAGAGCGGCCAAAAATATTGAAGACCGTATCGCTATGCGCGAAGCGGCTGGAAACACACATCAGGAGGCCGAATTAAAGGGTGTAGAAGAATATGCGATTGAGTGTTCTATCTTGAAAGTAGCTGTTTCTGAAGACGTTCAAAACACGACCGATGAAGGCATTCAAATTTTTGGAGGAATGGGCTTCTCTGCTGATACTCCCATGGAATCTGCATGGCGTGATGCACGGATCTCTCGTATTTATGAAGGTACCAATGAGATTAATCGTATGCTTTCTGTAGGAATGATGGTAAAGAAAGCGATGAAAGGACATATTGACTTTATGGGCCCTGCGATGGCAGTGGCCGATGAGTTGACAGGGATTCCTTCTTTTGAAACACCTGATTACTCAGAGACCTTATCTGAAGAGAAAGCGTTGCTGGCTAAATTGAAAAAAGTATTCCTAATGGTCGCAGGAGCTGCCGCCCAGAAATACGGAACAGAATTAGAACAGCACCAACAACTATTAATGGCAGCAGCAGATATCTTGATTGAGATCTATATGTCTGAGAGCGCCATTTTACGCACAGAGAAAAACGTCAAACGTTACGGAGAAGATACACAAGCCACGCAAATTGCAATGACGAAGTTGTATTTATTCCAAGCCGTAGATATCATCCAAACGAAAGCCAAGGAAGCGATTGTTTCTTTTGCTGAAGGCGATGAGCAACGTATGATGTTAATGGGGTTGAAACGTTTCACTAAATACCAAAACCAACCCAACGTAATTGCGCTTCGT
>JBLHXM010000027.1:0-33764 GCA_047630395.1 Dokdonia sp. | reverse complement strand
GACTCCGAGAAGTGTCTAATCCCAGTGAGATACTGATTTCTAAAAATGACGAAGATTTAAGCGGAACGGCAATTTCGGCCACCTTGGAAGGCATGCGCCCCCTGATGATTGAAATACAAGCCTTGGTCAGCAGTGCGGTATATGGAACGCCTCAACGCTCTGCGACGGGTTATAATGCCAAACGTCTCAATATGTTGCTGGCGGTTTTAGAAAAAAGAGCCGGCTTTAAATTGGGCGCTAAAGATGTATTTCTCAATGTTACTGGAGGGATTTCTGTCGATGACCCTGCTATTGATTTGGCAGTTGTTGCAGCGGTACTATCCTCCAATGTTGATATTCCTATTGCAAAATCCATGTGTTTTGCAGCAGAGGTAGGCTTGGCCGGAGAAGTGCGCCCCGTAACTCGTGTAGATCAACGTATTTTAGAAGCCGAAAAATTAGGCTTTCAATCGATCGTAGTTTCTAAGTATTGCAAGATTCCTGAAGGATCCTATCACATCCAAATTATCAAAGTCGCCAAAGTGCATGATGTCGTTCGACATTTATTTGGATAATAGTTTTACGCATGAAGTGTAGTTTTTAGCCCCGCCCAGCACCTAAGGCCTCCTTCTCATCATCCTATATACAGTCAAGCAAAAGCAAACGGTTTCTTGCTCACAACACCTATGCCTTAAGGCGCCGGATTCGGAATCGCTGCATGTACTTCTTCTATTGCTTTTAACACTGCTTCAGAAAGCGTCACATTAATACTATCAACATTTTCTCTCAATTGCTCCACAGAGGTTGCTCCAACAATATTTGCCGTGACAAACGGACGGCTATTTACAAAGGCCAACGCCATTTGTGTCAAACTCAATCCATGTGTATCTGCAATCGCCTTATAGCGTCTAGTGGCTTCAAAACCATTGTCCGTATGATAACGGTTGTAGTTTGGAAATAAGGTCACACGCGCCTTTGGTGGATATCCATCCAAATATTTTCCAGTAAGCTGTCCAAAACCAAGTGGAGAATACGGAAGGTGTCCTACATTTTCTCTATGCATAATCTCCGTCAACCCTACCTCATCTTTACGATTCAATAAGTTATACGGATTCTGAACGGTAATCATCTTTGGAGCGCCTTTGCGAGCTTCTTCCAAATATCTTGAAAGGCCATAAGGCGCCTCATTAGACAAACCAATGTTCTTGATCTTTCCAGCCTTAATAAAGCCATTCAAATCTTCTAGAACCTGAGCAAAATTATCTTTCCACAACTCTTCTGGATCATTAGCATACCCACGGGCTCCAAAATAATTCGTATTCCGTTCTGGCCAATGCAATTGATATAAATCAATCGCTTCAATACCCAATCGCCCAAGACTCTTATCAATCGCATCCTCCAATTCATGCTTGGCAAATCCACCCGTACGGATATGTTCCGTAAAGGCAGCGGGACCTGCTATTTTAGAAGCTATAACGACCTTATCACGATTGCCCGTTTTCTTGAGCCAACTCCCAATAATCCGCTCTGTACTGCCATAGGTTTCTGCACGTGCAGGTACACTGTAGAGTTCGGCGGTATCGATAAAATTAATTCCTTGATCAAAGGCATAGTCCAATTGGTCGTGGCCTTCGGCTTCGGTATTTTGCTCGCCCCAAGTCATAGACCCAAGGCATATTTTTGAGACTTTAATATCTGTATTCGGTAATGTGGTATATTTCATAACTTTTTTTTGTCTCCCATAGCAGGAAGTCGCCCAAAGGCGAAGTACTTATATATCTTTGAGTAGCGCAGTCACCTCATCCAGTTTTGGTGTGAGAATCACTTCAATGCGTCTGTTCTTCGCTTTATTTTCAGCAGTATCGTTGGGTGCTACTGGAGCATATTCTCCTCGGCCCGCTGCTGTTAAATTCTTAGGATCAATTTGTCCATTTTCTCTAAGAATATTTACAATTGCCGTCGCTCGTTTTGCAGAAAGATCCCAGTTCCCTTTAAGATTCCCACTACCGCCATACGGTACATCATCTGTATGCCCTTCAATGAGGACCGCTATATCAGGATTGTCTCCCAACACCGTTCCAAGTTGCTGCACTGCGGTGCGACCATTGGCGCCTACCGTCCAACTTCCTGAAGCAAAGAGTAATTTATTTTCGAGAGAGACATATACTTTTCCATCCCGTTGCTCTACAGTCAGTCCTTTTCCTTCAAAATCAGTTAAGGCCTTTGAAATCGCTTCTTTCAATGCTCTCATAGAAGCATCTTTGGCAGCAATCACACTTTCCAATTCGTCCACACGCGCAGATCTATCGGCGAGGTCTTTTTGTAAGTTTTCTAGCCGTTTACGTTCCGTATCTAAAGCTGCTTTATTCTCAGCCAGGTCCTTCTGTTTCTGTTCCAATTGAGCGAGCAGTTCCCTATTCTTTTGTGCATTTTCGGCGATGCTTGCGCTACTATTGGCTTCCAATGCATTGTAGGAAGCCTGAAGGTTTTCCAAGCTCGCTTTCGCGGAAGCGTAATCACGCTCCATCTTTTCATAACGCGTCTGAGTAGCATCGAGCTCAGCCTTGGTCGTATTATAATCATTTGTATAGGTTTCCAACGCTTTCTGAGATTCGGAGAGATCCGAAGATAGATTGCGATTTTCTTTACGCAACTTGGCGTACTTAGACTCAAGGTCTTTAAAAACTTTGGCCGAAACACAAGAGGTTAATAGACTTCCTGCAATAAGAATAAGAACAATTTTTTTAATCATGGGTATGGGGATGTAAGGGTTTCATCGTATTTGTATAAGGAGATCTTTGGTTTCTAAAACTGCAACTGCACCATATGCGGACAATGGTCACTATGCATCGCATCTGATAGTATAACGGCTCGAGCGATATTTTCTTTTAAAGGGGTGCTCACCATATTATAATCGATACGCCATCCTTTATTATTAGCGCGGGAATTTGCTCTGTAACTCCACCAGGTATAATTATCAGGTTCTTTATTGAGATGGCGGAAGGAATCTATAAATCCACTCTCCATAAAATCACCAATCCATTCCCGTTCTTCTGGCAAGAATCCACTTACTTTTTTATTGCGTACTGGATCATGTATGTCTATTGCTTCATGACAGATATTGTAATCCCCACAGATCACTAAATTCGGAATTTCTTCCTTCAAGGTGTTGACATACGACTGAAACATATCCATATATTCCAGCTTATGCGCCACGCGCTCAGCATTTGATCCTGATGGCAAATACAAACTCATCACCGAAACATTGTCAAAATCAACGCGGATATTTCTTCCTTCAAAATCCATAGACTCTATGCCCGTTCCATAGGAAATATGATTGGGTTTGGTCTTCGTAAAAATTGCGACTCCGCTATAGCCTTTCTTCTGTGCGCTAAACCAATAATGGTGATAGCCTGCTTCTTCTATAAGATGTGTTTCCACCTGATCTGGTGTAGCTTTGGTTTCTTGAATACAAATGACATCTGGATCAGCCTGTTGTAGCCATTCGATAAAGCCTTTGCGCATCGCTGCGCGGATACCATTTACGTTGTAGGAGATGATTTTCATAGAGAAGGTTTCTGATTGCGCTGCTAATTTATAAATTCACTCTCGCAAAGACGTTAAAAAGGCTATAAAGTTTTTACATTGTAACGACTACATTTGTCTACCTAAAATAAATTCACAAACTGCGAGTTTTACACTTGATGCGCAACGTTTATCTTCTTCTGTTTTTCTTAGTTTCCGTTGGAGTAACGGGGCAAGAATTGCGCACTAAAAAAATGGCTGTACGTGACACTATTGTTCTGGATTCAGTTTCTTTAAATCCGAATTATTTTCGTGTCACCACACAGGACAGTGTAGTTCTTGACAGCAGTTTATACATCATCGATTATGCCCGTAGCACCTTTAAATTAAAGCCTTCAGCCTCTAAAGAATTAGATAGTTTGATTTTTAACTACCAGGTCTATCCTAGCTTCTTAACTCGAAAATATTCTTTTTACGACCCTCAGCGCATTGTCAATAGTACGGGTCAATTAGACCGATTGTATAAAGTAAACAGAGGATCTACAGTCAGCACCTTCGTACCTTTTGATGGCCTCAATACCAGCGGAAGTATCTTGCGCGGGGTTTCTATAGGGAATAATCAAAATAGTGTACTAAATTCAGAACTGGACCTTCAGGTGAGTGGAAAATTAAACGATAAAGTAACTTTGCGGGCCTCGTTACAGGATGCAAATATTCCGAGTCAGGAAGGCGGATACTCTCAGAACCTCGATGAATTTGATCAGATCTTTATTGAGCTTTTTAGCGATAATTGGAACATCAGAGCCGGAGATATTAATTTGCAAAATTCAGATTCCTACTTTGGACGGTTCACTAAGAAAATTCAAGGATTGTCCTTACAAGGAACACTGAATCATTCTGAAGACAATGCCACAGATCTTTTTGCAACTGGAGCTTTGGTGAGAGGGGTTTTTACTCAAAGCAATTTCCTGGGCCAGGAAGGCAATCAAGGACCCTATAAATTAACAGGACCTAATGGAGAGCTTTTTGTCTTGGTCATTTCGGGAAGTGAGCGCGTGTATGTAAACGGGATTCAATTACAACGTGGAGAAACAGAAGATTACATCATCGATTATAACGCTGGCGAGATTCGGTTTAATGCGACCTACCCTATTACTAGTGAAATGCGTATACAGGTAGAATATCAATTCTCAGAACGACGATTTACACGTTTTGTAGCTTATGGCGGTGGGCGCTTTCGCGAAAGCGAGACCTTGCAACTTAGCGCTCATGTGTACTCAGAATCGGATGCCAAAAACCAACCGCTACAACAAAACCTCAGTGCAGATCAAGTAAACGTCCTACAACAAGCTGGAGATGATCAAACACAAATGGTAGCTCCATCTGCCGTAGCCGATTCATTTAGCGAAAACAAAGTACTCTACCGACAGATTCAAGTGAACGGAGAAGATGTTTTTGAATTTAGTACAGATCCCGACGAAGCCCTTTTTACCGTCCGCTTTAGCCTTCTGGGGGCTAATCAAGGGGATTATAATATAAGCAACACCAATACCTTGCAGCGAACTTTTGAATATGTAGCACCTATCAATGGAGTGCCACAGGGGGCCTATGCGCCGCAGGTACAACTCTTTGCGCCTACTTTGCTGCAAATTGCGGTGGTAAATGGTGCCTATACACCCTCGGAGAAAACGCAGCTGCGCTTTGAAGCCGCGGGAAGTAAAAACGACGTAAACCTATTTTCCAATCTCGATGATGACGACAATGAAGCCTTTGCAGGTCATTTGGAAGCAGAGCAGCAGTTGTTTCAAAAAGATAGTACGAGTACTTTGGACATTTTTGGAAAGTGGGATTATATTCAAGATAATTTTGTCAATCAAGAAGGGCTTTACAATGTCGAGTTTAACCGTGACTGGAATCTAGATAATCAACTGGCAAATGCGAGTGGTTTCCTTCTATTAGGCAACCAAAGTTTTCTTACCACAGGAATCAATTACCAACGATCCAAGCTCGGTGCTTTTCAATACCAATTTGAACATCTTGATTTCAAAGAATCTTATACGGGTCGGCGTCATACGATTACGGCAAACCTCGCTGCCGGAAACCTAAGAGGAAACGTGATTGCCAGTAGCTTGAATACGAACAGTAATAATAGCACCTCACAGTTTTCGAAGGCATATAGCAACTTGGTCTATGGTCTTAGAAAATCATGGGTTGGCGGGAAGTTTTATACGGAGGACAACCAACGCACCGTTAAAGTCAATGACTCCCTCACACCCGATAGCCAGCGATTTCAAATGTATGAAGGCTATATAGGCGTGGGGGATAGCACGAACGTTTTTGTAGCAGCGGGATACCGATATCGTGTAAATGATAGCGTACGCGAAAATAGGATTACCAAGGTCAATACTTCCAATACCTATTTCCTGAAGTCACAACTCATCAAAAATGAAAAGAGCAATATTTCTGTATTTCTAAATTACAGAACCCTCAGCTATACTGATAATCAAGAAGCTGAAAATTCCTTGAATTCGCGTTTTTTATACGATCAGCGTTTTGCCAAGGATATCATCCGTTGGAATACCGTTTTTGAAACCAACAGTGGGACGCAGCCCCAGCAAGAATTTACCTTTGTCGCTGTAGATGAAGGACAGGGAACACATACTTGGAATGATTATAATGACGATGGTATCCAGCAGCTCGAAGAATTTGAGATTGCTCAATTTCAGGATGAATCCGATTACATTCGGGTTCTACTCCCCAATCAAATTTTCATCAAAACCCATCAGAATAAATTGAGCCAGCAACTCACGTTGAATCCGCAACAATGGTCGGGGCAAAAAGGATTGAAGAAGTTCTTGTCTTTGTTTTATAACCGAACAAGTTATAGCATAGATCGGCGCACACGGAGAGATGGAGAAGATTTTAATCTCAATCCCTTTAAAAAAGACGATAATGAGATCGGCGCTATCATCAATTTTAACAACACTTTGTTTCTCCATAGAGGCAAACAGCGGTATACTACTTCGTATACCTATGTGTCTACCCAGTCGACAAATTTATTATCAACAGGCTTGCAAGAAAATGAGCTTGCAAGTCACCAATTTGGATTTTTACACAAGATAAAGGAGAGTTGGTTGCTGAATATGAAAGGAGCATTGGGGAGTTCAGAAAGCACCGCAATTAATTTTCCAACGCGTAATTTCAACATTGATACTTATGAAGTAAATCCAAAGGTTTCATATCTCTTTGGGAAGCAATCTAGCATTTCACTTTTTTATGCTTTTGAGGACAAAAAGAACATCATAGGAGATGCCGAACAATTGGAACAACACAATCTTGGCATCGCATTTGCTTTATCCAATGCAGAGAAGCTTTCTCTTACGGGAGAAATCAAGTACATTGACAACAGTTTTCGCGGAAGCGCATTTACGCCCGTTGCCTATCAAATTTTAGAAGGGTTGCAGCCTGGAACAAATTTTACTTGGAACGTGATTGCCCAGAAGCGTTTGACAAAATTTCTGGATTTAAATGTATCCTACTTTGGGCGAAAAAGCAACAACTCAAAGACAATACATACTGGAAATGTGCAATTAAAAGCTTTTTTCTAAATTAAATTGCGCCCATTAATACTCATTGAAAACAACTTAAAAACCATACATATGAAAAGATCAATAATCGGAATAGCCATTGTAGCCATTGTTTTTGGAACTGCAGGTTCCTGTAAGAGTTCAGAAAAAGTTACAGAAGATGCTAAACAAGTGGGCAAGGACAAAACCACAGAAGCTACCACAACACTCGATGACCGTTACGTAGAAGGTGTTATTGTGTATTCTAAAGAAGAAGGAGATTGTGAGTATACAATTAAAACCACCGCCGGGGTGATGTATGATCCCATCAATCTTGAGGATACGTACAAAAAAGACGCCACCACCGTTGTGTTTAAATTTGCCGGTTTGCGCATGCCCAATCGCTGTATAAAGGCAAATCCTATACGTATTGAAGACATTCGTATGAAGTAACCACCCGGGTTCTTCATGCAAAAAGGCCTCTACACATGTAGAGGCCTTTTTTATATATAAAACAGTATGTTTTTTATATTCTTATTTCACTATGATCTTCTTGCTAATTCCAGAAACATTGTTGTGTACTTTAACAACATATACTCCAGCAGAAGTATAAGACATATCTAAGTTATATCGGTAAACACCACCTTCATTTGTAATGTGGTTTTCAGCAACAATTTGACCAGAGATATTGTAGACAGTTACTACAAGACGTTCGTCTGTAAGATCTGTTGTTACAGTAATATCAAAGTTTTGGTTGTCTCCTGTCGTGATAGATAAATCATCATCACTGTTCAAGAAATCAGGAGTACTTAACAATTCATCTGAAATATTAAATACACCAACATAGTTGCGACGGTTAGGCACATGTGCTTCACCAATATGCCAGAACGTCTCATCATCAACAGGATCGACAGTTAACTGTACATAATCTGCAAGACGATTTGAAGGGTTTGCAGCGGTACTTTGAATGATCAACGTTTCTTCCAATGTCATTTCATTTATTGGATCTGAAGCTAAACGACCTGTGTACTGAAGAGCCACACGATCAGCCACGCCAGAAGTAGTGTATCCCATTCCAATATTTCCATCTTTATCCATGGCCATTGATCCTGAATACGCACTCTTGTCGTTTACAGAAATATAGGTCCCTTCTTGGTAAATTTCCCATGGCTCATCATCACCGCCTGTTTGACGTAATTCGTACCAACGAATACCAGCAAGCTTACCCCCTGAAGGATCTGTATCTACTACAAAGTTGAATACTACAGAATTATACCCACTAAAGCGACGGTACTGCGCCAAGTTCATAATTGTCGCTTGTAATGCATCTTGGTTTGTTCCTCCACCTTGTGGAATGTTTGAGAAACTACCTCCATCAAATACTGAGATAAAATCCTCTGTAATGATTTCTTGTGGTGCAGAAATTTCAGAATCTGTCGGATCTGACCAATCGATTGTTGCAGACCAAATTTTCAAGTGATCATCCGTAACTCCACTCCATGCATCATCTTGCATGTACACAAAGTATCCCGGTGAATCTTCGTCAGGCATTGTACCATTTGTAACATTGAATGGTTGTGGGCTATAGAAACCAGAAGTAATAATTCCGGGTAATGGAAAACGAATGATTTGTGCATCATTTCCATCAAGCATTTCTTCGTACTCAACTACAAATACACGGTTACTTGCACCAATGTTTGCAGTTACATAGATTCCATTAGACCATACCCCAAATTTTGTGTAGTCAGGAAATGAACCTGTTGTAAAACCAGTATCATATACATACCATCCATCGTTTACTGGATCTGGACCTTGAGAGATCGCAATGTTGAAACCATTTGGAGAGTTGTCAAATTCTGTAAAAATGTAACGATCTGCGTTTGGATCATATAACATAATAGGATCTCCAATAGCATTTCCTGGGAAGATTGTAGACAAAGAAGCCTCAGGAGTTAATGGTACACCATCTTTATCAAAAATACGGAAAGCAGTATTCCAAGCAGCCAAGTAGTGGTTTGGTCCTACTGCTCCTGTTGGATCTGAAGGTGTTGCTTGTGATACATCGGCAAGGAATACATTAATTGGATCTTTCCCTGCACGTGATGGCTGGTTTTTTTGAATAGCCATATCTGGGCCATTAGATCCTTTTCCAGGAACTACTTGGTTACGAGAACGACGTTTTGGGTTTCCTTCTTTAGGCGTATTATCAGCCGGTATAAAAGTCCCATCTTTGATTTGGTCAGCGATACTCGGCACGACTCTAATAAGGGTCGCCTTTCCCACATACTCTGCCTTTACAGGTCCAACCTGCTCTTGTGCAGTTGCTGTCATTCCGATAGCGAAAAGACCGGCAGCTACGAGTTTAGTAATTTTAAACATGTTGTAGTTTTTTAATTAATTTATAGATAAATAGTAGTCAGTCTATAAAAGTACCGCATTTTGTGTTAAAATCATAGTTAAAACGCCCTAAAGAGGACGTTTTAACTATGCATGCATAATAGCATCTATGAAATCCAATGCTTAAAACTTACCTGCTCTTCGATGATCTTTCGTAGATCGCCGATAGCAACTCTCTGTTGTTCCATCGTATCTCTGTGACGAATCGTTACCGTCTGGTTTTCGATGGTTTCATGGTCTACCGTAATACAAAATGGCGTTCCAGCAGCATCTTGACGTCTGTAGCGCTTGCCCACAGCATCTTTCTCATCGTACATAACATTGAAATCATATTTCAAATCGTCGATAATCGCTCTTGCAATATCAGGCAGTCCATCCTTCTTAACGAGTGGGAATATAGCAGCCTTTACAGGTGCAAGAATTGCAGGTAATTTTAAGACCACCCGCGAAGTGCCATTTTCTAAGGCTTCCTCTTGCAATGATTGTGAAAACACTGCCAAAAACATACGATCCAGTCCGATAGACGTTTCGACAACATAAGGCACATAACTCTTATTCAGTTCTGGGTCAAAGAATTGTAATTTCTTTCCAGAAAATTCCTCATGGGCTTTCAAATCAAAATCTGTCCGCGAATGAATACCTTCTAACTCTTTAAATCCAAATGGGAACTTGAATTCGATATCTGCAGCCGCATTTGCATAGTGCGCCAACTTCTCATGGTCATGAAAACGATAGTTCTCTTCTCCAAGACCTAAGGATTTATGCCAATTCAAACGTGTTTCTTTCCAATGGTGATACCATTTCATCTCTTCTCCTGGACGCACAAAAAATTGCATTTCCATTTGTTCAAATTCTCGCATCCGAAAGATAAACTGTCTCGCAACAATTTCATTTCTAAATGCTTTTCCCGTCTGTGCAATACCAAATGGAATCTTCATTCGTCCCGTTTTCTGAACATTCAAAAAGTTGACAAAAATTCCTTGCGCCGTCTCCGGACGCAAAAATAAATCTGTAGCGGTCTCGGCAGAGGCTCCTAATTTTGTTCCAAACATTAGGTTAAACTGGCGTACATCTGTCCAGTTTTTAGATCCTGATACAGGACATACAATTTCCAATTCTTCAATAAGCGCCTTCACATCTGCCAAATCCTCAGCATCCAATGACTTTGCCAAACGCGCTGTTGCGGCTTTTGCTTTTTCATGATAACCCAAAACTCTAGGATTGGTCGCCTCAAACTGTATGCGATCAAAACTCTCTCCAAAGCGCTTAGCGGCTTTAGTAATTTCTTTTTCTGCTTTTTGATTCAGTTTTTCGGCATAATCTTCTACCAAAACATCCGCGCGGTATCTCTTTTTAGAATCCTTATTATCAATCAATGGATCACTAAAAGCATCTACATGACCAGAAGCCTTCCATGTCGTTGGATGCATAAAAATAGCGGTATCAAGGCCTACAATATTCTCATGCATTTGCACCATGGACTTCCACCAGTACTCTCGGATGTTCTTTTTGAGCTCTACCCCATTTTGGCCATAATCATATACAGCACTTAATCCATCATAAATCTCACTACTTTGAAATATATATCCATATTCCTTGGCATGAGAAATTACCTTTTTAAATTGATCGTCTTGATTGCTCATAGTATGTATTAAGTGATTTTTACGCTTTCGCGAAAGCGTAACCTCCTTCATTTGTATCTCTAAAGGCACAAAAATAGTAATCCGTTATAATTATGAGGTATGGGGCAGCCTTTATTTTAAAGTAAGTATCTCCGAAAGTACCTGCCGACTTCCTTGAAAGACTAAAATCTGGTATGTTCCAAGTTCAAAAGTGCCACTTCCTAAGATCAATTCACTTACCTTAAACTGCACCTTTGTATACGGAACTATAATTCGATTATTATAAGAAAGTTGGGTTCCATCATCAAAAGTGATGTCTCTAGGCGTCCCAATGATGCGGCCCGAAGGCCCTGTAATCTGTGTATAGAACGGCATATCTCCAGTCGTAGTCAAGCGATTCTCATTCACCGTATAATTCACTTGGATCATTTCGGCACGACTCGCTCTCACCGTAGACGTGAATTTTCCATTGTTGCGCTGTATAACACCACGCACACTAGTCAGAGATGCCGTAAGTTGTGCTCCCTGAGTTAATTTAGAGGTTAAATCTCTGTTTTCACTAGAAATCGAATCCTGACGTAAAGTAGCTTTATTTAATGCATCCTGAGTATTTTCCTGAAGTTGAGATAATCGTTGTGTTTCGCGAATCAAGCTGTCATTTTGCTTGAATATAAACTCCCGCTCTCTGCGCAGCTCGTGTAATTCAAATTGATATTCTCGAACGACATCTCTCGTGGCCTCCTGTGCTTTTAACTTTTCTTGTAAGGCTAATATTTCAATTTTTGCAGCTTCCAGTCGGTTAGTAATGACTGTATTTTCCCTGAGCACTAGGTCGTATCGATCAACCTCTTCCCCTAGTTCCTCCATAATAAGGTCCTTCTCTATTTGAAGTTGCGCCTCATTGTCTTTGACTTCATTATAGAACGTAACGGTATAGATTCCCAGGCTCACTAAAAGAATTGCGAGAACAAGGGTGAGGAATTTTAAGGTATTGTTGGTATTTTTAGCACTCATAAAAAGGTGTTACTCGTTTAAAGAATGACAATTTAAAAAAAAATGGATGCTTACAACACTTAAAAACCTATTCTTTCCACCGTTTTGCATGGGGTGTAATAGCATCCTAACAGGAGGTGAAACAGAATTGTGTACGACGTGTAGGCACCAAATACCAGAAACGCATTTTCATACCCATAACGATCCTGCAGTTCAAAAAGTATTTTACGGCCGACTTCCTTTACAATTGGCGACTTCCTTATTTTATTTTGAAAAGAAGGGGCCTGTTCAGAAATTAATGCATCAGTTAAAATATAAAGGGAAAGAGAAACTAAGTGCATTTATTGGAAACTGGCTCGGCGGGCAATTGGCACCACTGGATGCCTATCAAAATATCGATGTTATTGTTCCCGTTCCTATTCACCCTAAAAAATTACGAATACGAGGATACAATCAAGTAACAGGTTTTGGCAAGTCTCTATCCACATACATCAATGCAAACTACCGAGATGATGTTCTATTGAAATCAAAAAATACCAAGACCCAAGTGTTCAAAGGTAGGTTTACCCGAAGCGATGAAGTTTATGGGGCCTTTTATCTCAAGGAGCCAAACGATCTGGCAGGAAAGCATATCTTGCTTGTAGATGATATAATCACCACAGGAGCTACTTTAGAAGCTTGCGGCATTGAACTTCTTAAAATCCCTAATGTTACGTTAAGTATTGCAACGATGGCAATAGCTACATAGCTATTTCGTTTCCCTTAAAATAGTTGTTTCTTTGTGACTTAAATATTTCTATTTGAAAACATCATTACTGTATAGATTCGGCAAGTACCTCTGCTCCTTTATTATCATGGGCCTAGTACTCGTAAATTGTGCAAAAAGAGGTTCTCCTAACGGAGGGGCTATGGACTCCTTACCTCCTGTTTTTATAAAGGCAGATCCTCCAAATTTTACAACTAATTTTGACGACACTGAAATCAAGATCTACTTTGACGAATATGTCAAACTAAAGGACTATCAAAAACAGCTTATTATTTCTCCTCCGCTTACCAACAGTATCATTTCACCTCAAGGAAGTGCTGCAAAATATATCACGATTGATATTAAAGACACCTTACAGCCCAACACGACCTATGTCTTCAACTTTGGACAGAGTATTGTCGATAATAATGAGTCCAATCCTTATGCGTATTTTAAGTACATTTTATCTACCGGAGACTACATTGACAGCCTCTCGGTCAAGGGAGATATCGTAGACGCTCTGGAACGAATTCCGGATAACTTTGTAACCGTGATGCTCTACGAAGCAGATAGCACCTATAACGATTCTATCGTCTATAAAGATCCCCCACGGTATGTGACCAATACCTTAGATAGCCTTACTTCTTTTGAAATTGGCAACCTCAAAGAAGGCACCTACAAATTGGTGGCGATGAAAGACGAAGACGCAAACTTTACGTTCCAACCCAAGAAAGACAAAATTGCCTTTTATGAAGCGTTTATCACCGTTCCAAAAGATACTAGCTATCGCCTGAAATTATTCTCAGAATCTGTTCCAGTAAAAGTCAGTAGACCGAGACACGCAGGTGCCCAACGCATCAATTTTGGGGTTCAAGGGAGTCTCGATAGTCTTTCCATTCGAACGATTTCAGAAGTTCCTTCCAATTTTGAATCCCTGCTTACCATTGCCAAGAAAGACACCCTGAGTTTTTTATATAAACCAAAAGTGACGGCAGATTCCCTAGTATTTGCCCTCACATCCCTAAACTATCAAGATACGTTGGTTGCCAAATTGAGACAATTGAAAGAGGACACCCTCATATTTAAATCTTATTCTGGAAGTTCATTGATTCTCAATACACCTTTTGAAATCTCCAGCAGTATCCCTATTATACATATTGATACCACGAAAATCAATATTATTGCCGATTCCACAATGGTTCCTTTTACAACCGCTATGGATCCTAGAAAAGGACGATTTTCCTTAAAATTTGACACCAAGGAAGAAACCAAATACAGTCTAACCTTCTTACCAGAAGCAGTGACAGATTATTTTGGAAACACTCATGATACGCTCACCTTTACGACAAAAACTAAAGAATTTTCCGACTATGGGGATATCGAATTGACGTTACTTAACGCAAAAAAGTATCCATATATCGTGCAGTTAATGACAGAAAAAGGAGATATCCAGGAAGAGCGATATGCGACCGATGAAACCGTATTAACATTCAAGACACTCAAACCTGCCAAGTTCTATATCCGTCTTATTGAAGACAACAATAAGAATGGCGTCTATGATAGTGGAAATTTTTTGGAGCAACGTCAACCAGAACGCGTCATTTATTATCCCGAAATCATTGACCTCAATGCAGGTTGGTTTCCCAAACTTATTTTTGAATTAAAGGATTAATCAAGTGTAAACATATCTCGATCTGCTAGAAAGGGAAGTTTTTCCCGTGTGGCAGTGATCAGTGATTTTGATACGGTAACTGGGGTGATCCCTTCTTTTGCTTCCGCGAAAGCGCACCGCGCACCCAACACATCATAAACACCAGAGTGGCCCACATAGTCTAAACCGTTCTCATCTGTTCCCACACGATTTACGCCCACACAATACGCCATATTCTCAATCGCCCTCGCCGTTAACAACGCATCCCACGCAGCAATTCTAGGCTTTGGCCAATTGGCAACATATAGCACCATGTCATAGTTGGCGGTATTTCTTGAAAAGACCGGAAAGCGTAAATCATAACATATTTGTGGCAAAATTCTCCATCCTAAATAGTCAATGATTACTGGAGAATTACCCGCAGTATAATGTTCCCCTTCTCCTGCCATCATAAACCGATGCCGCTTGTCATAGGTCTCGATAGTACCTTTAGGAGTGACAAAAACAAAGCGATTGTAATAGTTTCCATTTTCAGTGATCACTAAGCTTCCGCAAATAGCAGCATCTAATTTCTGGGACCACGCAAGAAGCCACCTTAAGGTAGATCCATCCATAGTTTCGGCCAGTGGTTTTGGATCCATCGTAAATCCTGTGGTAAACATTTCGGGCAGTACAATCACATCTGTACTACTATCGATGTCTTGGAAGTACTCCTCAAGTTTCACTCGATTTGCTGATGGATTTTCCCATTGTATATCCAACTGTATAAGACGAAGGTCCAAGCTTTCTTTCATAGGCTTAAAGGTAACGATAAAATCTAATCACATTTTATAAATGACATATTGCAATATGTCATTTTATCTCTCTCTGCAATAAAATTCCTCCATGAAATGACATGGATTATTTTCTCCTTAACTTTGCTTCTAATTCTAGCCTATGCAGAACACCATTGCGCAACGTATTTACGATTTCATCAAGCAGTATCCTCCTTTTAACTTTATGAAAAAGGACGATCTCAAAGATATCTGTACAAGAGCCACCGTCCATTATTTAGAGAAGGATCAGTTGGTTTTTAGCCGTGACGAAGGGTATAAGGATTGTTTTTTTATTACGCAGCAAGGGGCTATTAGATTGATGCGCCTCAAAAAAGGAGAAGAACGCATCGTCGATATTTGTGATGAAGGTGATATTTTCGGACTTCAAGTAACCGATGATGAACAATACGCTATTAGCGCAATCGCCAATGAAGAATCCATTATTTACGGGCTCCCCATGGGAGAATTTCTAGCTTTCGCGAAAGCAAACAAAGCCATTTCAAACTACCTCATTGCTTCATTTGCCTCTAATATTAAAGATCCATATTCCCTTGAGCACAGTGGACACTTATTTACTCAATATAAGGAGCGAGGCAGGGAAGAAATATATGGGATGCAGCCAGCACGCTTTACTAAAAATGTAGTGCAATGTACTCCAGAAACAACGATACGTGCCTGTGCGCAAATGATGCTATCTCAACATGTCGGCTGCCTTATTATTGTCAAAGAAAATAATCCTATTGGCATTGTTACCAATCGGGAGTTGCGAAATATGATTGCCCAAGATGAGGCATTATCCACAGATCCAATAACGACGATCATGGTGAGTCCTGTGATCTGTAATATTCCAACAATTTCTGTTTCTGAGGCGCAACTCATTCTGCTTAGAGAAGATATAAATTACCTACTTCTGACCGAAGACGGTACTCCTTCGTCCATGATTAAGGGTATTCTTGGAAAGCATGATATTGTGGTTAGTCTTGCAAATAATCCCGTTGAACTTCTCAAAGAGATTAACAGAGCTCCTAAGACCAAAGATTTGCGACTTGCTTGGAACAAAGCCTTTAGTCTACTCAAGCGTTATCTCGACCAAAATGTTCCACTCTCCTATATTCTTAAAATCTTTTCTGAACTCCGTGATGCAGTGATGCGACGTGCCATGGAGTTATCTCTTCAAAAAATGGAGACAGCACCACCAGTAGCATTTGCGTGGCTGGCACTGGGAAGTCAAGGGCGAAAGGAACAACTCCTTTACACAGATCAAGACAATGCCCTTTTATTTGATGATGTTCCCGCTGCGCAATTGGAAGAAACGCGTTCCTATTTTTTAAAACTTGCCAAT
This sequence comes from Dokdonia sp., assembly GCA_047630395.1. GTDB lineage: Bacteria > Bacteroidota > Bacteroidia > Flavobacteriales > Flavobacteriaceae > Dokdonia. Next base: position 17,129 of record JBLHXM010000027.1, on the reverse strand, counting down.
CGCATGAACAAGCGAATGCACAAACTAGGCTATGCTTATTGCCCAGCAGATATGATGGCGAGTAATCCGTTGCATTGTTTATCTCTAAGTGAATGGGAAACACAATTCTCAACATGGATACAACTACCCACTAGAGAAAGTATGTTACTTTCTGGGATTTTCTTTGACTATAGCTATGTCTTTGGAGACACTCAAATTGTAACTAAACTCACTGACGCCATCTTTGAAAAATTGTCGGCAGCACCGATGTTTTTTAGATTTATGGCTAAAGATGCTCTAAAGAATCCGCCACCTATAAGTTTCTTTAGACAATTTCTTGTGGAGTCAAATGGCGAGCACAAGGATACTTTTGATATAAAAAATAAAGCGATGGGGCCGTTAATAGGTGCTGCTCGTGTTTTGAGCTTATATCACCACCTTCGGAATACGCACAATACGGCGCAACGCTTTGAAAAACTAGCCGTTTTAGAACCTGAAAATAAGGAACTCTATGAAAATTGTGCATACGCTTTCAAAGCCCTACTCAAATTTCGCGTCAAACAAGGAATCTTACAATCAGATGGAGGTCGTTTTATCAACTTAGAAACCTTGACTAAAACCGATCGACTTAAGCTAAAACGTTGCTTCAAACCTCTGCGTGATGTACAAGAGGTCCTACGTGTACGTTTTCAAACACAACTGCTCACCTGATGTTCGGAAAAAACAAATATACAAGCCTTCCCATATTCTGGACAGACTACCTAAATGCCTTCAATGCTGAAGCAAAAAAGGCAGGGATATTTGGGAATGTTTTAAAAGAAAAAACACTAAAAACTACTCGTTTTGTGGCTTTTGATACAGAAACCACGGGTTTAAATCCTAAAGAAGATCGTATGCTTTCTGTGGGAGCTATTGCCATACAGTCACAGATTATTAAGGTGGAAGACAGCCTCGAACTCTATGTAGATCAAGAGCACTACAAACCTGAAAGCGCTCCTATTCATGGGATTTTAAAACAAGGGCATTTTCATAAAGTCAACGAAGTAGAAGCGATTGAGCGCTTTTTATCATTTATCGGCACTGATATTCTTATTGGACATCACATCGGTTTTGATGTGGCCATTATAAATGCGGCCTTAAAGCGTCATGGTCTTGGGAAGCTCAAAAATAAATTATTAGATACAGGTCAACTTTATAAACGTTTACTACACCCTATCCATCACGGGCTTCAAGACAAAAATTATACATTGGACGCACTGAGTGAAGCGCTTAAAATCCCATTGTACGACCGACATACCTCAGCTGGAGACGCCATGATAACAGCCATTGCTTTTCTCAAAATAGTAGCTAAGTTCAAAGACCGAAGCAAACATACACTTCAATACTTATTTAGATCCTAATGCGCAACACCCTCTTTCTATTTGACATCGACGGCACCCTGACAGACAGTGTGCTTACCTACCACAAAGTCATTACTGCCGGCATGCGACGGCTAGGTATCACAGACATTGACACCGACTATGACAACTACCTACATCATACAGATAGCTATGCCTTAGAATACAATTACGAGCGTAATTTTGGAAAGAATGCAACCCTTGAACACCGAGAACTATTGGATGATGTACTGGCGCAAGAAATGGATAATCACCCTCCAATCAATGAGGTTTTGGGGGCCAACACTTTATTAGAGGCTTTAGCAGAAAAAGAAATTCCTATCGCCTTTGGCACAGGCGCCTTTCCCAAAGCCACACATATCAAAATGACTTCGGCGGGTCTGGCATATCGACCCGAAGTACTCGCGACTTCCAAAACTAGTATTACAAGAGAAGGTTTTGTTCTCCAAGCCATTGAACAGGCAAAAACGTTTTACAATAAAACGCAGTTTGAACGGATAATTGCTCTTGGTGATGGTGTCTGGGATTTACAAACGGCCCAAAAACTGGGTCTAGAATTTGTAGGCGTTGGGAATGCTAAAAAACAAGATTTAATAACACACGGCTGTACCCTCTGGGTGGAGAATTTTGCTGGTTTTGATCTTGATTCGCTCTAATCGTTATTTTCTTACCGCCCGAATACACAGAAAAGCTGGAAATTCATTAAGCTCTTTGTAGTGTTTTGGATCCAACGCCTCAAACGCCCTCACGGGTTTGGGTTCTACCAATTTATCGATGTAAAACCCATTTTCTGTTAGTGGCTTAATACATTCATGAAGGGATCTCCGGTAACTATTGATTTCAACAGGAAAACCAAAACCCTTCCACGTGCACTTCACAGCTTCGATTTTAAAATAGTCGGTAGATTTGAAGTAGGTATATTCAAAAAATGGATGCTCGATGGATATGATCAATTGTCCTTGATCTTTCAACACTCTATGAAACTCCCTTAGGGTATCATTCCAGTCTTCTACATAATGAAGTGCCAAGGCACAGAGCACAAAATCAAAGGATTGATCTGCTATCATTGTCAAAGGGGTGCTAAAATCATGCACAAAGAATGTTCCTTTATTCTTATTTCTCTCCTTGGCATGTTTGATCATTTCTGGACTGAAGTCGAAGCCAGTTACTGAAGCGCCTTTAGACATAAGTATTTCTGCGTATTTTCCTGGGCCACAACCGGCATCCAAGATCGACTTACCTCCAACATCATCGAGTAATTTTAAGGTGTTAGGCCGATCGTAATAGGCATTGTGTGGTTTATGATCAATCCATCGATTATAGCTTTCAGCGAGGGCGTCGTAGGCACTTCTAATAACATTGGTATTCTTCATTTTTATTCTTTTAGTCGCATTAATCCTATGCCTACTGATAAAATCCAGGCGGCAATGCAGAAAATAAATATTCTAAAACCTGCGAGGCTTGTAAACATAAAACCCGTCGCTGTTCCAATGATAGCCAAAATCAAAATGACCATTCCCAAATACCCCATCCATTTTGGTAGTTTCTGCGTACTAAAAACGAGCAAGGAGTATAATGCAATCGCTGCACAAAGTGCCACAATAAACACATGATCCAATGCGGTATTTATAGCAAACCCATACTGCAGTATAGGTTCAATATGATCCATATTTTGCTCCAGATCATCTGAATATCGACTCAGAAAAAATGGTAGCGCCAAACCATTAAATAATGCGGCAAGCATGGCAGCAATAAGACCAAAAGCGCTCACGATAAATGCCAGCATCGAGAGTCTGCGTTTGTCTAAAAGCATACGCGAAACCCCATAAAAACCATATAAAATAAATGGAAGACAACATATCGCCAGGGCATGCGTGAATATAAGAGGTTGCTCTATTTGGATAATATGATCGATACTGCCCCCCGAAGGGTGAAGAGCCATGACAATAATAGCGAGTGCTGAACCAATGCTGAGTGAAAGCCCTGCGCTTTTGTAAAAATAAGTTTCCATGATATGATATTTAGTTGTGGTCCAAATATCAATGGATTTCATAGGACTATCACTTGATCCAAATCAAGAAATGTTTCAAATTTTTGAGAACCTTTTTCGAACGCGACTCAAGGTTTCCGGAGTCATTTTCAAATAAGAAGCGATGATTTTTTGAGAAAATTTCTGAAGCAATTGAGGCTTATTATCCAGTATGAATTGATACTTTTCGTCTGGAGTATTGTTGTTGTCAAAAAATGCAATGCGCGTCGTAGCTCTTTCTAAAATAGCTCCCATTTGAAGAAAGCTGGGAGATAGAGCAATCAATCGGTGAATGGCATCTATAGATAAGACATACACCTCGCTATCTTCACAAGTCTGTATCGCCATCTCCGAGGGTTTTCTTAAGGAGAAACTTTTGTGATTCAGTACCCAATCATGAGTTGGGTGAATATCAATTACATTTTCGTTGCCGTCTGCGTCTATATTGTATTGATACATGCAACCCGAAACAACAAAACAAATAGCGGAACAAACAGCTCCTTTTTGAAGTAAAAATGCATCCTTTTCAATCTTTTGAAACTGAAGTTCATGAGTCAAAAGCGCAGTTTCTTTTTCAGAAAAAGATCCAGCCTTTTCGAGCAGTCGCACGATGGAAGTTTCTTTGGGGTTCATCAGTTCTTTTGTTCAATTTATTTTTCCAGCTACTTACGTTCCAATATTACATACGTTTCTGCTAATCGGTCGTGCAATGACCTTTCGGTATTAGTTTCGTCAGTCAATAAAACTAGAATATCCGCTAGAATAATCAAAAAACTCAAATTGCCTATCCAGCTTTGTATTGGGTATTCAATTGCGAAACTTTGGGTGAATTCAAAAAGTTGAGTTACTTCCGAAAGGTTTGGATTATTAAAAGCGAAATAATAAATAGGAAGAAAAAGTATTCCTGGAAAAATAAGAATAATACTCCGCATTAATGACTGCTTGAAGTTAATGCGGTTGAAGTTTTGGTCGGTCACTTTTAAATTCAATGCCATTTTTCCCAAAGTAGCCCCATATTTACTTTCCATAAAAGGTTTATAAAAAATTCCGATTACCGCCACCGGGAGATAAATGAAAAAACTCTTAAAATTTGCAATGTTCAGGGCATTTAATATTAAAGTCGGCGTTCCAATAATAAATCCGTCCAGAATATAAGCGCCTGCACGGCTCCAGAATTTTGCAAATTCAACGTTTTCTTCCGTTATGTTTTCAGTTTCTAACAATTCCGGCATTCTTTTCAATATTTTGAACGGTCTTCTTTACTTTACTCCACTATTTATGCATTAATAACATGCACCAAGGAACAGCGGAGAACTAAAACGTTCTTTCGGTTATACTCCTAAGATCTTTGGAAACAATATCTACTCTACTTCAACAACTCCATCAATGCCTTACTCCCTTGCATTTTAGCATGATCAAAGGCGGTGTTACCCCGTTCGTCTTTGTGGGAAGTATCGGCTCCTTTTTCGAGTAATATTTTTGCAATGACCGCTTGCGCAAAAGTGGCGGCATAAATCAGTGCTGTCGCATTATTGAAGTTAACTACATTCACATCTGCGCCATGAGTAATGAGTAATTTGGCAATTTCGGGATACCCTTTAAAACAAACCCCCATTAAAGGAGTATTTCCCGAACCGTCCTTAGCATTGACATCGGGTTTGTGTTGCAAGATGATCTTGGTGATCGCCGCATACCCATAATATGAAGCCAATAGCAAAGGAGTTGATCCCCGCTGATCTGTTTCATTCACAAGTCCTGGCTGTTTCTTCAAAATCGTCGAAACCGTAGCTTCATCTTCGGCGCGAATAGCATTAAATAAATCTTCCTTCATCGATACTAAGGTATAAAAAAGTAACGCATTTTCATATACTCTTTTTCCTATTAGAAGTCTCCACTGATTTTACCGTTCTCAACCCATTTTTCATAGGGAGCTTGAGCACTCCTTTTTTGCCTAATTTTGAGAGACATTCACAACCAACGACATGAAAATTGTAGCTGCTATTTTTCTGCTTCTCCTATCCATCAACCTCCACGCACAACAAGACTATTTTCCTGAGCGTAACGCCAACTGGGAACAAGTAAGTCCTGCAATGGCTGCCATGAATGAAACAGCACTTGATGCCGTGATTGCTTTCGCGAAAGCAAACGAATACTCAGGCTCTAGAGATTTACGTATCGCCATCTTGAAAGGGTTTAAACGAGAACCTTTCCATGAGATTCTAGGACCCACTAAAAAAAGAGGAGGACCGGCCGGAATGATTCTGAAGGGAGGAAAAGTAGTGGCACAATGGGGAGATACGCAACGTGTCGATATGACGTTTTCTGTGACCAAAAGCTTCTTGTCTACCATGGCAGGACTCGCCATAGACCAGCAACTTATCAAAAACGTAGATGACCCCGTAGGCACCTATATTTGGGACGGCACTTTTAATGGAAAACACAATAGTAGTATTAGTTGGCGCCAACTTCTCCAGCAAAACAGCGCATGGCAAGGCACTTTATTTGGTGGAAAAGACTGGGCAGATCGTCCGCCTCGAGAAGGCGATCTGGACGACTGGCAATATGCAGCACCCAAAACACCGGGTACCATCATGGAATATAACGATGTACGTGTCAATGTGCTTGCCTATAGTTTGACGCACGTTTGGCGAAAGCCCCTACCACAGGTCCTTAAAGAAGAAATTATGGACAAAATTGGAGCGACTACGACGTGGCGCTGGCATGGGTATAAAGAGGCATGGACAGAGATTGATGGCCTTCAGATGAAATCGGTGACAGGGGGTGGACATAGTGGCGCAGGTATTTTTATAAGTGCAGAAGATATGGCTCGCTTTGGACTCCTCTTTTTGAATGATGGCGTTTGGAAAAAGGATCGATTACTATCCTCTCAATGGATTCAAGAGGCGATTACTCCCTCTACACCCAATGTGAACTATGGTTTTATGTGGTGGCTTAACAAACAAGGTCCACGTCATTGGGAAGGGGTAGGCGAAGACGTGTTTTACGCAGCTGGTTTTGGCGGTAATTTTATTGTGGTAGACCGTACAAATGACCTGGTATTGGTAACACGGTGGCTCGAACCTTCGAAGGTTGGAGAGTTTATGGCCTTATTGCAAAAAGCATTATAAAACAGATGAAAAAACTCATTGTACTACTCATATGCATTTGCTGGAGACCTCAACTAACAGCACAGGAACTGGAAGCTACGCTTTACTTTAGAGATGGCACTTCCATAAAAGGGTGGGGAGAGCTTCATAGAGGCAATAAAATCAAATTCCGCACGAGCATGGAAGAAGAACCAGAAGTGTGGACGGGTCTTATGGTAGACGCTGTCGTCTTTGAGTGGTATGCCGGAAGTCAAACATATACCTACATAGATCCATCAAACACGTTGCGATACGAACTTGTAGAAGTGCTTTCGGAAGGCGACGTCAATCTTTTCGTAAAAAAGAAATATTATCCAAAAGGAAGGATAAATCCTTTGAGTATAGTTTCCAATAATACCCCTACGCGCACAGGACGAAAAGAATATGATATCTTATTTTATTATATTCAAAAAGAAGGATCGACAACTTTCAAAAAAGTACAAAAGAATAGGTTTCGAAAATTCGCTCGTGAATACTTCAAAAGCTGTCCTGACTTACATGGTCGCTTGTTGGACAGAGAATTCCGAGAGAACTCTTTTAGAGATATTGTCGACTTTTATAATGATGCCTGCATCGAATGAAAAAAGGACTCAAATACGGTATAAAAGCAATAGGATATGTCCTCCTCATTCCTGGAGTCTATATTCTTGTTTCCTTAATCCTGACCTATATCCCAATTTCAGAAGAAACGAATGGACATCCCAAGAAAAGTACCATATATCTCACCACCAATGGAGTTCATTCAGCCATTGTAATACCAAAAAACTTGATGCCTTCGGAGCTTATTTCCGATTTAAGAATAGACGCTTCTGATCGCTTTTTTGCCTTTGGATGGGGAGAAGAAAACTTCTACCTAAACACACCGACTTGGGGAGAATTAAAATTTTCAACAGCTTTTCGTGCTGCATTTTTAGAGAGCAGTACGCTGGTACATCTAACACGGCATAAAGTGGGAAGAAAACAGTGGATTGCTGTGCCGGTCACCGAAAATCAGTTAGCCAAACTCAACAATTACATCCTTGCATCATTTGACTTATATCAAGGGAAGAAAACACGATTAGATGTTCCAGGATACACCAAAGATCGAGATGATTTTTATCCAGCTGTGGGGAATTATATGTTTTATAATACCTGTAATAGTTGGGTGAACACTGCGCTTAAAAAAAGTGATATGAAAGCCTGCTTATGGACTCCCTTTGAGTTTGGAGCCCTACGCCGACACCAAGACTAGTCCTCTTTTTTGTCCAGAGTCGCTATCATTTTTAGAACATAGGTTTTGATGAGTTCTGGGCGTGCCCAGGCAATTTCATGTCCAGTTCCAGAAAGGGTAATCACTTCAATATCAGAAAAATGCTCCTTCGAATAAGTCACATTTTCATAAGGCACTAGATCATCTTTGTCTCCATGGAGATGCATGACCGGCACCCTTACTTGAGACCAATCGGATGCCACTTTTGCTAGTTCTGCTGCATGTACTATTTTTTCGTCACCAGCGACGCGATAGCCTGTAGGGCATAACCATCGAGTGATCCACCATTGAGTGAGACGTGATTGCCATATCTTCTGCTCATTGTCAGGATCGATCGCAGGCGAAATCATTATGACACCTTCCACATGATCATTCAACACTGCCAGTCTTGCAGCTACAGGGCCTCCATAGGAAGAACCAACTGCAATCACATGCTCCCAGTTATAGTGATCTATAAGTGCGCTTAGTATTGCTCCCTGTTGTTCAATAGAAGGTATGGCGTCTCCAAAATTTGAATAGCCGTAACCCGGTCGGTCGACGGCGTGTATTTGTGCTTTTTTCACAAAGCTCGTATCCTTCAGATATCCATTCCACGCAGAGAGCGAACTGGGAGAACCATGAAGAAACAGGAGGTTATATTTAGAATTAGCGACTTGTACATGTTGCACACGAATCTTGAGGTCCAAGCTATCGATTTCAAAATACGATAGGGTGGTGGGGGTATTAGCTTTCGCGAAAGCAGTATAGATCTCAGTATCGGTAGAACGCCATTGCAACACAGAACACGAAGTGCACAGCATGAGTAGTCCTAAAAGCACTGTGCAAATTATCCGATTCATTCCTGTATAATATTCAGTATTTCAGCGGCTCTGAGCAAGGTATCATCTGTCTTTGCAAAACAAAAACGGAGCATCTTATCATCCACTTCGTTTATGTTAAACACGGATGTTGGAATAGAAGCAATCCCCTTTTCTTTGGTTAGCCTTTCGGCGAAAGCGGTATCGCGTTCGTTTGTAATCTCACTATAATCGAGCAATTGGAAATAAGTCCCAGCCGCCGGCTTTCCCTTGAATCGGGAGCCTTGGATTGCGTCCAAGAACACATCTCTCTTCTGCTGAAAAAAGGCATTCAATTCCAAGTAATTTTCTGGTGTTTTTAAATAGTGGGCAAATGCTTTTTGCATGGGATGGTTTGCGCAAAAAACGGTGAACTGGTGCACTTTTTGGAATTCGGTCATGAGTTCCTTTGGCCCGACCACATAACCCATTTTCCAACCTGTATTGTGAAAGGTCTTTCCAAAGGAGGCGGTGATAAAGGAACGTTCGGCTAGGTCGGGATATTTGGCCACACTTTCATGAGACTGACCGTCAAAAACGATGTGTTCATATACTTCATCACTCAAAAGAATAATATTAGTATGCTTCAGAATACGTGTGAGTTCCTTCATATCACTAGCGGTCAAAACGGATCCCGTAGGATTGTGAGGCGTATTAATGATAAGCATCTTTGTATGCGAAGTGATGGCTTTTTCTACAGCCTTCCAATCTACAGCGTAGCTGGGTGCTTTTAATTGAATGGGAACCACGGTGCCTCCATTAACAATCACAGCAGGCTCGTAACAATCGTAGGCAGGTTTCAGTACGATTACCTCATCTCCTTGGCCAATAAAAGCAGAAATTACGCTGTAAATTGCCTGAGTCGCTCCTGCAGTAACGGTTACTTCATGTTCAGGGTGGTAGTCGCTTCCGTAAAGGCTATTAATTTTCTGGGTGATACTTTGTCGTAAGCTAAAAATCCCTTGCATGGGTGCATACTGATTGTAGCCATTTTGCATGGCTTCCGTCACCAATTGATGCAAGGCCGGATCTGTTTCAAAACCTGGAAATCCTTGTGATAAATTGAGTGCTCCATGTTCATGTGCCAGCCGACTCATCTTTGTAAAAATGGTCGTACTTACATCTGGAAGTTTGGAGGTAAATTTCATTTAGGATTTGAATTCTTCAGCCGCTTTTTCTAAGTCGGCGTACCAAGCTTCCCCGAACTTTCGAATCAGCGCGTCTTTGGTAAATTTATATACCGGAACTTGTAATTCTTTTCCAAGGGTACAGGCATCATCACAGATGGGCCATTTATGATAATTAACGGCTGAAAACGAACTGTATTTCTGCACGCGAACAGGGTAGAGATGGCATGAAATAGGTTTTCTGAAATCAACTTTCCCTGCGTTATATGCATCTTCAATGCCACAGCTTGCAAAACCTTTAGCATTAAAGGTAACATAGGCACATTCTGCGCCATTGACGAGGGTAGTTTCAAGATCTCCAAGATCGGTGGTAATAGAAGTTCCTTGTGCCTCAATGGCTGCGATACCTTCAGGACGTAAAAAAGGCTTTACATCTGCATAGATATCCTTCATAATCTGAACCTCTTCTTCTTCCAAAGGAGCTCCTGCCTCTCCTGCGATACAGCATTCTCCTTTACATGCACTCAAATTACAAACAAAATCTTTTTCAATAATGTCTTCGGAAATAATGGTATTCTTAAGTTGAAACATGTCGCAAATATACATGAAAAAGCATCGAAGCTCGAGGGGGTCTCACGGTAATTAAGAAGAATCACTGTCGAAAATGGGCTACAAAATTTACATTTCCTTCATATAAATTATATATGGACGAGACATTATATTGATCTATCTTTACAGCGATTTTTAAAAATCATAGATTATGAATTTTATAGGTAAAGAAATAATTGCAGCGACCATGATTCTTTTTGCGGTCATTGATATTGTTGGAAATATCCCCATTGTCATCAAGCTTCGTAAAAAAGCTGGACACATCCAAAGTGCGAAGGCATCTCTAGTGGCATTGGCCATTATGATTGCTTTTGTATTTGTTGGAGAGAGCATCTTGAGTGTCATCGGTGTAAACGTAAATGAGTTTGCGGTGGCAGGTTCCTTTATTTTGTTCTTTTTAGCGCTGGAAATGATTCTTGGTGTTAGTATATTTAAGGATGACGATACTATAAGTGCTAAAACAGTATCTGTTTTCCCTCTTGCCTTTCCGCTATTGGCAGGACCAGGAAGTCTTACTTCGTTGCTTGCGCTCCGTGCCGAATATCATATTGAGAATATATTGGTTGCCATCGTCATAAATATTCTACTCATTTTCATTGTATTAAAAACATCTTCCCGTATTGAAAAGTTCATGGGAAAGAACGGAATTGCTATTATTCAAAAAGTATTTGGTGTAATTTTGTTAGCCATCGCGGTCAAACTATTTACGGCCAATATTCAGGAACTCTTTAGATAAACAGCTATGAAATATGTGATTTATATCGGAATCGTAATTGCCTTTGTATTAGGCCTCTTTAATGCTACGCGTATTGATATGCAACATCCATTTCAAGGAGAAAGCAGTGTAGCCCTCATTGGACTTGTAGCCTGTGGATGCGCTATCCTCATTTTACTGATACTAAAAATGAGTAAACGGATCGCTGAAAAGGTAAAAGAAAGATCCTGAGCTTTAACGCCTAAGTGCTAGAAAAGGTGGATCAAGGTAGGCCTGTAAAATTCGTAGACAATTCCAAGGACAAAAACTACGATAGACAATACGGTAAATATTTTGTGCAGTTTTTGAAATATAAGTGTGCGTTTTAACTTTCGTTTTAGACGACGGTCTTTTAATTTATCCATTTCAGATTTAATGATATCTGAGGGCAAATAGAAGGGGCTTACTGAAATCCCATTAGAGATCAGAAGTCCTGCGCTGTTATCCAGAAGTCTGAATACAACAGCGATAATAAATACAAAAATGGAGGCAACAATCAACATACGTACTCCTCTAATCTTGGGTAATATCCATTATTTTTTTAAGCATTGCATCATTTTCATTGACCATACGCTCAAAAGCGTTGTCTCCAAAAAGTTGCTGAGCCATCGTCGCTTTTAAATAGCGCTTATACTCGTCTTTATACACATTTGCACGTAAATTAATACGGCGGAATTTTGCGAAAGATATAAAATCTTGAACAATATCATCCGAAATAACAATCTGAGTTTTGAATTCCTCCTCGCTAAGTCCGTTATAGTACACTCTATTTTTCTCTAACTGCTCAAAGATAAAGCGTGCCATATACCCTTGGCGCAAGACGTAATTTAAGTGCTCTATTTCATAATCAGTGTTCTTTGGAACAAAAACATCTGGCGTAATACCTCCCCCTCCATACACTATCTTTCCTAAAGGTGTTCTAAACTTTAAAGAATCGGAAATTTGAATACTATCGGCACTTCGAAGTTCGCCGTTTTCATATCGATTTTTATAGTCTTGGAAATAGGCTTTATTCCCTTCTTTATATGTTTTCTGAATGGAGCGACCTGTTGGGGTATAATAGCGAGCAATGGTTAAGCGCACGGCGCTACCATCCCCCAAAGCCATTTCTCTTTGTACAAGGCCTTTTCCAAAAGAACGACGCCCAACGATAAGACCTTTATCGTTGTCTTGCAGAGCACCTGCTACAATTTCACTAGCCGACGCCGAATTTTCATTGATTAAAATAAACACTTCTCCTTCCTCAAAGATCCCATCATCCTTGGCATAGGATGAGTTGATTTCCCCTCTCTTGTTCTTGGTAAACAAAATGAGTTTGTCCTCCGCTAAGAATTCATCAGCTATCTTTTCGGCAGAAGAGACATATCCTCCTGGATTATCCCGTAAGTCCAAAGCGAGCTGTGTAGCCCCTTTTCTCTTTAGCCCCTTTAAAGCCTTGCTAAACTCCGCATACGTAGATTCTGCAAAACGGTTGATTTTTATATACCCTAACTCATCATTGACCATGTAGCAAGCAACAACACTTCTCAAAGGCACACGACCGCGACGTACATCATACGTAAGTAATTCTGTTTCTCCTTCGCGCTTGATTTTGAGTTGCACCCGCGTATCCATTTTTCCTTTTAAAATAGCCGATAAGGAATCATCGGAAATAGCATTTCCAAAGAGTGGGATATTATCAGCAAACACAATGCGATCTCCTCCTCGAATGCCTACCTTATTACTTGGACCTCCTTGAATAGCCCGGATCACTGCAATAGAATCTTTATACGGATAAAAACTAATGCCTATCCCTACAAAATCTCCTTTCCAATTCTCTTCATTTTCCTTGAGTTCATTGGAAGGAATATATACTGAGTGGGGATCTAAGTTATCAAGTATTCCATTTACGGTAACATCTACAATACTATCAGTATCCACCGTGTCTACATACTCATAGTCAATGTAATCTATGAGTCTACTTAGCTTTTCTTTCTTAGAATTACCTGCAAATAAACTTGTCTCAGACTGCCCGAAATTGAGTTTACTCCCTAAGAATATGCCTAAGGCGATACCAACGGCAAAGAGTAAAGGTGTATATTTTCTTTTCTTGCTCACGATTCAATAATGTTGGGTAAGTGCTCTACTTGAACGCCTGCTTTCTCTAAAAATTTCAATCCGCTATTATCTTTGTAGGCTTCTTTAAAAACAACCCGTTTAATGCCAGCTTGATGCACCAGCTTACTACATTCCTTACAAGGTGACAAGGTAATATACAAAGTAGCTCCTTTACAAGACTGTGTAGAAGAGGCCACTTTTAAGATGGCATTTGCCTCAGCATGTAGTACATACCACTTGGTATATCCTTCTTCATCTTCACAAAAATTCTCAAAGCCCGTAGGGGTTCCGTTGTACCCATCGGAGATAATCATCTTATCTTTTACGATAATGGCACCCACTTGTTTTCGCTGGCAATAGGATAGTTTTCCCCATTCTTGAGCCATTCTCAAATAAGCCTTATCGTATTTTTCTTGTTTTTTGAGCATAAATTGGTAGTGGAACTTTGTACGCTTTCGCGAAAGCGCGTAGATGAAACTACTAATACGTCTAAAGTAAGGGGCTTCCCTATGATATGCAATCTATTATTAAAGTTTTAACGGAAAAGAACTAGAAGACTCCCATAGCGCCTTCGAGTAAATGAATTACCATTCCTATAACCACCGCAGAGATGACCAATACCCAATCGCGTAATGAAAAGCGCAGTAATGATTGTCCCAAGAAACTTACAATGAGGACACAAAGTACAATGGCAATTTGCGCCACTTCAATCCCTAAGGTAAACTCGATAAGAGGAAGAAACTTGTTCGAAGTATTTGCGGTCATCATATTGAAATAGGTAGAAAAACCAAGACCGTGAATTAACCCAAAAAAGAGCGTAGTGATCACATAGATCCCTACTTTTTCTTTTTTCGCCGACTTTCCTGCAGTAAACACATTAAAGAGGGCTGTTACGAGTATGGTCATTGGGATGAGTAGCTCAATCCAACTTGATTTAACTGAGATAACGCCATAGGCGGCAAGCGCCAATGCAAGAGTATGCCCCACCGTAAAAACAGTGACAAGGCCCAGAAGTCTTTTCCAATTTGAAAATAGATAAGGAACCGTAAGAACTATAAGAAAAAGAATGTGATCGTATGCCTGCCAATCGAGAACATGAAAAAGGCCTTGTTTAAAATATAACCAAAATGTATCCATCAATAATGACTTAGGGTCTTCACCAAATGTACAAATTAAAAATGATCGATACTGATTATCGTTGCGGTCTATTTAAAGTTGGATTTTATGTCCTTTTCGGATTTATACAATAGCGAATTCAGCAAACGCAATGAAGATCATTTTGCCGCCATTGTGTGTATCGTCATGAGCGATAATGTGATCACACTTGATGAACCTACATTTTCAAACAGACTTGCCCGTAATTTGGACATTTCAAAAACGGATTATGTCATAATGCTGAAGGATTACTTGGCATTGATTTAGGGTGCTCTCCTCAGAACGTCAAATACGTTATAGATAAGGCCTTAATCATTCACAATGTTGATCTTAATGTATTTAAGGAAGAGATAAAAATGATGAATCGATAGTCATCAAAATACCTCCATTAGACATTACCCTTTTTGCGCTTGTACTTATTCAACAACTTTTCAATGGTTTGAAATAGCAGGCCTTCATCAATTGGTTTTATGAGGTAGGCATTCATTCCAATTTTTTTACACTCCTCTCTATCTTCTTCCGAAACTCTTGCAGTCAAGGCAATGATAGGAATTTTACTGATCCGTTTATCTGAGTGATTTCTAATTCGGGCGGCAGCATCGTAACCATCCATAATAGGCATGGTTAAATCCATCAGAATCAAATCATACTTATAATTATCTAGAAATAGGAGCACTTGTTCGCCATTTTTAGCAATATCCAAGATGTAGTTCTTTTGATTTGTAAAAAGCTTCATCATGAGCAATTGGTTGACTTCAACATCTTCCCCTAATAACACCCGTCGACGTTTGCCATCTACTGACTCCCTATCCAGTTTATGTAATTTCTTTTCCTTCTTGGCTTTTTGGTCATGAGAAACCCCTGCATCAAGGGTAAATCTAAACGTACTCCCTTGATCTTTGGCGCTAAGGACTTCAATGCCGCCTTCCATTAATTGTACGAGTTCTTTTACAATGCTCAGTCCTAAACCAGCGCCTCCAAAAAGGCCTCTCTTTTCAATTTGTGTAAAACTCTCAAAGATGTTAACTGTGTTTTCAGGAGAAATCCCAATGCCTTCATCAATAACTTCAAAGATGAGGGGGATTTTACGCAGGTTACGAGAAGGTGTTGATATTCGAAAAACGATAGTACCCTCATGGGAATATTTTACTGCATTATCGAGCAAATTTATCAGTATTTGGCTTATGCGTAATCGATCCAACACTAAAAACCTAGGAATATTCTCTCCTATTTCTAACTTAAACTGCAAGCGTTTTTCTTCCGCTTGAATACGATATGCAACACTCAACTCATTGAGCAATGCTCTAAAGTCAAAGCGCTTATTTTTTATCTCAAGATGACCTGCTTCGATTTTAGAAATATCTAATAAATCATCTACAATAGACGTCAAATTATTACATGAGCTTTTCACAATATTCACTAAGTCGAGCTGCTCGCGGTCCAAGGCTGTATTTTTAAGTACATTAATAAAGCCAACAATACTGTTGAGTGGAGTTCTTATTTCGTGACTTACATTGGCCAATAATTTATCCTTAAACCCTCTTTGAACTTCCAATTCATTGTTAAGCTCTTGACTAATATTGAAATCAATAATGGATTCGTTTCGGGTTTGTTTTATCTGATGCACACTTTTGTAATGCCCTGTTAGGTCTAAAATAAAAAGGGCTGCGGTTCCCTTTTTTGAATTTAATCGAACGTGAATATCATAGAAGCACCTTTTTCCTAAGACATCCATTTGAACACAATAGAAATAGTGATCCTCTTTTGTCTCTTCAAAAAGGAGAGGAATGCTATAGAAAAAAGGATGAAAAGAAGTAAGAAAAGAATCTTTATTCACACGGAACAAAGAGTTTGTTGATTCAAGAATTTTACAATCTTGGCTTACAACAATTATCTGAGTGTAATTATTTAAAAATTCTTCTTGAAGTGTTTTAAGCATTATTAAGCAATTGTGCCACTACATCCGTAAACAGCTGTTCTACATTCTCTCCAGTTTTTGCGCTGGAAAGATAGTCAGCCTTGACATTTTGTTCTTCCAAGTTATTCTTCAACAATTCTGCATCGACCAAATCCGATTTATTGCCGATGATATGCACAGGTGCCTGTGGGTATTTCTCAATGAGATGATCTAAGTTATATTTTAAATCACTGTAGGTAACTTTTCTAGAAGCGTCAAAGACATAGATAAATGAAGATGCTCCCATGAGATAAGAGGGTCTATATTTTGTAAAATCATCTGTCCCTTCTAAATCCCAAATAATAACAGTTACATTTTCATTATTGACTACCACTTCCTTTTTCATGATATGGACACCAATAGTCACCACATAATTATCGGAAAAAGTATTCTCTACAAAACGCCTGAGTAGAGAGGATTTACCAACTCCAAAATGTCCCAGCAAAACAACTTTCTTAGATACGCTCATCACTAAAATATGCTTTTACTTTTTAATGAAACTTACTTGATCATCTAGATCCTCTCTATTGATCACAAATTGTGCAAAATCGAGAAGTACATCTTCCAGTTTCTCTTTATATGCATTATCATATATGCCCGACAAAACTACTGCAATATAATAATTTGAAAAATTCTGAAGCGGAATAGTAAATAACTAATAGTCAGTGCCTTCAAGTTACATGTCCTTTTCACCTGTATGGCATCTTCTAAAAAGCTTTTAATCGCCGTTAGTACAATCATCATATCCTCATCCATCGCCACTGTCATGGCACAATTCGCTTTGAATATTCCAG
>JBLHXM010000026.1:0-33904 GCA_047630395.1 Dokdonia sp. | reverse complement strand
CTTACTCCACGATTCTTTTAAAATTACCAAAGTTTACCCAACTTGTTAACTGTTGTAAAGCGTTCTCATTTATTGAGAGCGCTTTCCTTTTTTAGGAAGTCATGCTAACGTACATTTTCGTATTTTTGTCATGCTTATGAAAGAAGAATTAGTAATCCTGGTCGATGAACAGGATAATGAAATTGGGGTAATGCCCAAAATGGAGGCGCATGAAAAAGCCGTTTTACATCGCGCTTTTTCAGTGTTTGTTTTAAATGATCAGAATGAGATGATGCTGCAGCAACGTGCCTTACATAAATATCATTCTCCGGGTCTATGGACAAATACCTGTTGCAGCCATCAACGTCAAGGAGAAACAAATATTGAAGCAGGAAAACGCCGACTCCAAGAGGAGATGGGATTCGTCGTGCCGCTCAAAGAAACGGTGTCTTTTATCTATAAAGCTCCTTTTGATAATGGACTCACTGAGCACGAATTCGATCATGTGATGTTAGGATATTCAAATGAAGATCCCATCATTAACCCCGATGAAGTGGCTTCGTGGAAATGGATGCCTATAGCTGGTGTAAAAGAGGATATAGAAATTCATCCAGAGATATATACAGCATGGTTTAAGATCATTTTTGAAAAATTCTATAATCACCTAAGTGAATGAAAATAACAGCCTATCGAAAAGCGCACTTTAATGCGGCGCATAGATTATATAGAGCCGACTGGGATGATGCCAAAAATCTTGCTGTTTTTGGAAAATGTAGCAATCCTAATTTTCACGGACATAATTATGAGTTGATTGTAGGTGTTACTGGTGAAATAGACCCGGAGACAGGGTTTCTTATTGATTTAAAGATCTTAAAAGAGATCATCAAAACAGAAGTTGAGGATGCGTTAGATCACAAAAATCTCAATATAGAAGTTCCTGAGTTTGTAAACTTGAATCCTACGGTTGAAAACATGGCCGTGGTTATCTATGATAAAATCAAAAGAGTAATCGATACAAAGTTTGAACTTGAGATTACTTTATATGAGACACCACGAAACTTTGTCGTCTATAAAGGAGTATAATATGAAAGCAGCTGTCGGTGATAAAGCTCTCGTTTTTCAATTAAAAAATCAGGAGGATGTGTGGATTGATCTGAATGATTTCCTAGGAAAAATTCCTTTGATTATCTATTTCTATCCCAAAAATTTTACACCGGGCTGTGTTGCAGAAGCCTGTAGTTTTCGAGATCAGTTTGAAGATTTTACCGATTTAGGAGCAATGGTAATTGGAATTAGCGCAGATAGTGTCAATTCTCATGCTCGTTTTGTAAAGAAATATAAACTACCGTTTACCATGTTAGCCGATATCGATAATAAGGTGCGTAAGTTGTTCGATGTCAAAGGAAATTTCATGGGTATTATTCCAGGTAGAGAAACATTTGTAATTGATGCACAGGGCATTATTCAGATGCGTTTTGAGAGCCTCTTAGCTACCAAACATATTCCTAAAGCCTTGGCAATGCTCCAAAAAGTACAGCATGGAAAATAACTGGTATCCTTTACGTTTCATACCTATTCTTAAAGAAAAGATATGGGGCGGTCACCAACTTCGAGATTTACTTAATAAATCCAATGAAGATCTGCCTTTTGGAGAGAGCTGGGAGCTAGTAGGATTGCCAGGTGATCAGAGTGTCGTGATGCACGGTGCTTTGAAAGGAGAGACCTTAGGTGGGTTGTGTACCGCTTTCGCGAAAGCCCTCTTAGGACCCAAAGTGGCTACTCAATTTGGAACTACCTTTCCGCTGCTTATAAAATTTATTGATGCCGCGGCCGATTTATCGGTGCAGTTGCATCCCAATGATGATATTGCCAAAAGAGAACACGACTGTTTTGGGAAAGCTGAAATGTGGTATATTATGCACGCAGAACCAGGTGCACGGATTATTGTGGGCTTTAACAAGACGATGACAGCACAAAGTTTTGCAGCTTCCATTGAAGCTGGGAGTCTTACTGAAGACTTAGCGTATATTCCTGTGAAAGCCGGAGAAGCTTTTTTTATCGATGCTGGTTTGATCCATGCGATCGGTGCCGGAGTGGTACTTGCTGAAATCCAGCAAACGTCTGATGTAACCTATAGAGTATACGATTATAATCGTATGCAAGCAGATGGGACCTTGAGAGACTTGCATATTGAAGCGGCTAAAAAAGCAGTCCATTATAGTGTTGATCCAGGTTTTGTATTAGACTATGATCAAAACAGTAAAGGAGTGCAAGTGCTAAAGCATTCTAACTATTTTAAAACAGACATTGTACGCTTGGATAAAGACGCACATCGTGTCAATCGTACAGATTCATTTACTATACTCATAGCGGTGTCAGGAGCGATCACAGTGACTTGTGGTGACCGTATTGAAGTACTTGCCACGGGTCAAACAACGCTGATCCCTGCCGCTTGTGCCGAAGTGACTATAAGTGGAGAAGGGGCTACCTTTCTCGAGGTATATCTCTAGCCCTCATTTTTGATTGAAATAGCTATGAATTATTCAGAATTACACTAATTTCGCAACCAAATAAATTATTATGGCAAATCTTAGAGATTTAAAGAAAGACCTAAACTATGTGTTAGGCGATATTATAGATGCGGTATACGTATGGGAAGCTTTGAATCCTAAAGGAGATTCTAAAAAGGGAGAAGCGATCATTGATGATGCTATTGTTACTTTTGACGCGTTAATCGCAAAGGTTAATGATCGTAAAGTTGAAAATCGTAAGAATCATATCAAAGCGGTTCGTGTTGAATTACAGGACAAAGCAACAGCTTTAGTAGAGCGTATCAACGCTTTATAAAAAAAGTAAAAAATGGGTTGCAAATATGATAGAAACTACTATATATTTGCACCCGCAATGCCGATGTAGCTCAGCTGGCTAGAGCAGCTGATTTGTAATCAGCAGGTCGTGGGTTCGAGTCCCTCCATCGGCTCTTTGTGAAACCTCTCTTTTTTAAGAGAGGTTTTTTTATGCCTGATAGTGAAGTCCTCGAAGCCAATACCATAGGGAGATACTACTTGTAATAAGATAGCAGGAGATTGAAGGTAAAAGGAATTGCACGTAGAATTTAACAAAGAGGTATCTTACATGTGTGCTTGAAGTTTGCTGCGTTCAAGAGATCGTTTACGGTTTTTTAGGATGGCTTGTTAAGCTGCTATCTATTTCCTTTTTTATACTTTTAAATTTCGCGTTTGTTGAATAACGCTTTCGCGAAAGCAAGATCACTATCGAATCCAGCGAACCCCAAGAATATTCCGTCTCACCGACATTGTCATGCAACTGCAGGAAAATTAACATATACCTGCCTTATGGACTCGCTTTATGGAGGAATGCATTTCTCAAAAAGTGCCTAATAAAGTAGATGAAACCATCTATGCTGTCTCTACAGATTATGAGGGGGATTATACAACGCTTATTGGGTGTCGTGTGAAGGACCTAGGTCATATTGATGAATCGTTGTCAGTGAAAATCATACCCGCGAGCACCTATGCCAAATTTACGGACAAGGGAAATCTTGTAGGAGGTGCAGTAATTGATGCATGGATGAAGGTCTGGAAGACAAAACTGCAGAGAACCTATACAGCCGACCTAGAAGTGTATGGAGTGAAAGCCGTTGACCCGACCAATGATGAAGCCGATATATTTGTCGCGATATAGTAAGCCTAATGTAATAACAAAAAAAGAGTCGCTTCTTGAGAAGTGATCTTTTTTGAAAGGCTTTAATCGTTATTTATTTCCTTTGCGAATTTTGATAAGTTTCTTTAGCTCGCGCCCATATTTCGATGCTTTTATTTTCTTAGGAAAGCGACCATATAAGGTGTCTAAATAAGGAATCGTTGCATCGGGAATTTGAGTAATGATAAGATAAGGCCCTATTGCTAGCTCATTATTGGTCGCTGCAAAATTGCCTGTATAGCGATATTTTGATTTTAAAAGACGTTGTAATGAATCATCGTATTTCTGAATCTCATCTTGATCCCCAGATTTTTGAGCTTCAAATGATGCTTTTAATAAGTCTAGATTTTTATCATTGAACTTTTCGGTCATCTTCAAGTACTCATTCATTTTGACTTGATTTTGAGATCCGGTAATGGCTGCAAAACTTTCAAAATTTTTCAAAGAAGTGATAATGCTCATTTCTCCTGGTTCGGCAAAAAATCGGATCCGATCATCATAGCCCGAAGCGTCTACTTTGTCTAAATGTAAATACAGCACTTCAGGTTCTTTAAGCTCCGTATAGAATTCAAAATTGGGATCACCATCTACAATTAAAGAATCTACATTTACTAAGGCGCTGTCCTGTAGTTTCTGAAGATATAAGGTTCCTTTTTTGAGCCCTTTAACGGTACCTGTAAGCTTAAAATCTCCTGTTTTAGAACATGAGATCAGGAGTGTGACAAGTAGAGAAAGAAGTGATATTTTTTTCATTAGTTAGAGGGTAATTAGACGTACAAAGATGCTATTATTTTGCGGTATTTACTAGCTAGCGGAAGCCAATTCCATTAAAATTGTGCATAAAATAGCGCCATAGGTTCCTACAACATATCCAAAAACCGCCAGTAATACGCCCACACTAGCGAGCGATGGGTGAAATTCGGCTGCTACCACGGGTGCCGAGGCAGCACCACCTACATTGGCTTGACTGCCTACAGCAAGGAAAAAGTAAGGGGCTTTTATTAATTTGGCGACGAGTATCAAAAGACCAGCATGCACGACCATCCAGACAAGACCAATGGCAATAAGCCCAGGGTTGTCAAATACACTTCCTAAGTCAATACTCATTCCAATGGTCGCAACTAAAATATAGATAAAGATGCTTCCTATTTTGCTTGCTCCGGCTCCTTCATACGACTTCATTTTAGTAAAAGAAAGCGAAACCCCGATAATAGTAGCAAAGGTTACTAACCAGAAAAACTGCTTCGTAAACGTAAACATAGGAGAGCTTTTAGGTGTATCGTTAAATAGACCAGTGATCCAATCGGCGCAGAAATGTGATATCCCCACAGCTCCAAAGGCAATCCCCAAAATGATCATCAGGTCATTAAGGCTAGGATTGCGCTTTACGCTCTCTGTAAAGCTTGTCACGCGCTCCTTAAGTCGCTCGATTGAACTCGTATCGGCGCCCAGCCATTTATCTATTTGTTTAGATTTTCCAATGCCTAATAATAAAATGGCCATCCACAAATTGGCAACGAGCACATCGATAAGTACCATTTTTCCAAATTCGATTTTATCATATTCATAGATTTCCAACATGGCTGCCTGATTAGCGCCACCGCCAATCCAACTCCCAGCAATAGTCGATAGACCTCTCCATACTTCAGTGGGGCCTGATCCGCCAATGGTTTCTGGAGAAATCCAAGAAATAAGGAGTATAGCAATAGGCCCACCAATAATAATTCCCACAGTTCCCGTGAGAAACATGATCAAGGCTTTCGGGCCTAGGCTTTTGATTGCTTTTAAGTCAACACTTAGGGTAAACAAGACAATCGCGGCAGGTAATAAATAGCGACTAGCTACAAAATAGAGTTGAGATGATGCTCCGTCAACAAGTCCAAAAAGGTTGAGGAGTGCAGGTAATAAATAACATAAAAGTAAGGCGGGAATGTATTTATAGAATGAGCCCCAGAATCCTTCTTTTTTATTGGAAGTATAAAATATAAAGCCTAAAATAATGGCTAGTAATCCAAAGACAACAGCGTCATTGTCTAGCAGTGGTGAGTGTTGCATAATTTGTATTTAATGGTTGGCCGCTTTCGCGAAAGCGCACATATAAGCACAAAATACCATAAAAAATTAGAGATATAGCCAATACGTCAACTTCAAATTGATGGAGCGAACTCTTGGTGCAAAAACAGTATCTGTAAAGTAGTTGTCGTTATAGACTAAAAACAAATCAGATAGGGGTGCAAATCTCCATTGCAAACGTGAATTAACACTGAAATTATCCGACTGAGAACTATACTGAATAAAGGTAGCCCAGAATAGGGATTTGTTGAAAGTCACATCTATGCGAGGCCCAATAAGCCAAAGATCTGCAGAGGAAAACGGCTTTGGCAATTCAATGTGGTCATAGCGGGCTTGAAGTGCAAGGTTAAAATGGGGTTGTAGTCGGATATTCACATTTCCACGTACACCATACAAATCGCCATTAAAAAATTGCCCAAAAGTGGGTTGAATAGAATAAGAAACTACTTTTCGTTGATCTGAACGGTATTGCAACTCAAAAGAGGTCCAGCTATAATCTGTGTCGGCTGGAAGTGGAACACCATCTGATCTACTTGGATCAAAATCATCAAATAAATACACATAACGGTTGAACATACTAGCAGAAAAACTAGCAGTATTTTTTAACTCCGCATTCCATCGGGTAATGACGGTGTAGTCGGTATTCTGAAAATCGAAAGACGGCTTCCAAGTGATAACTGGGGTGACGCCAATTGTATGTCGATTTATAAATCCATTTTTCGGAAAAATGAGGCGTTCTATTTGCGGATCAATCTTGAAAATGCCCTTGCGGCGAATGAAACCGAGGTCACTATTGAAATTTTCTCCTATGTATATACCGCTACCACGAATACGCCAAGTATTACTATTGTATTGTAAAGAAGCTCCCGCTGAAAGGTCATCGTCGGTTACCTCAGGTGTAAATGATTTATGGGTGTAAAACTTACCATTCCATGTATTATCTGAACTGGCTAGATTGTAGTCAATACCAATAACGCGATTATAGCTTTCTTCTTTAGAGATATAGTCTTCGTCTCCAGTATGCTGTCTGTTCACAAATAAGAAGCTCACATTAGAACGGCTAAAAACTTTATGTTGTAATGCCAATACTGTGTTGTTATTAGCCCCGATCTCATTACGAGCATCGTTAGCCGTTTGCACACTCAGTAGTCCAATTCTAAAGTCATTATTCAATTTTCCGCTCAATCGCACCCCAGCAACGATACTGTTCTCAATGTTTGTGTCACTCGTGTCTTTTGCAATGCCAATACGTCTCGAGAAAAATGGATTGGCATCTCGTGAATCTCCAAAATCGGCAAAAAGATCACTATTCTCAATGAAAAATTGTCGGCGCTCTGGAAGATTTACTTCAAAGCGAGTCAGGTTGGTTACTTGCTGGTCAACTTCAACCTGTGAAAAATCAGGATTAACCGTTACATCTAAGTTTAGACTATTACCAATCGTAAATTTTGCATCTCCACCTACTTTAAAATCACTGAGGTTCTCATCATTCTCATAATCTTTACCAACAAAGCTATTGATATAAGGGATTAAGGAAATTGGACTTCGCGGACTCCCCAAAGGTTTTTCAAAAATCATATCGCCCATATAGGCGAGATTAAAGATAAATTGATTTTGAGGAATATTGATCCAGGTATTGCGCTCGTTTCCTTGGGTGTCAAACTGATATGAATTGAAACGCCACTTAGTTTCTCCAGCTCTATATTTGAAAGCAGATAATGGAATTGCCCATTCACAGATATAATAGCCTTCGTATTGTTTGGTTTTCCCCTCCCATTTTGTATCCCAACTAGTCGTAAAGCCTCTTATTTCTTTCCCTCCGCCAGAAACTAAAGCCTCTCGCAATACGCCTTCTGGATTAGAACCAAAAAGAAATGCGTTGTTACCATCATTAAAGGTGTCAAACATCAGGGTAATATTGTCACTTCCGCCTGCGCGAAAATCTCTCCGTAAAGAAGGCACGATGTAGTCATTTCCAATCGCATTGACCTTGATCCCAATGTAGAGCGTCTCATCATCAAACAACATTCGGATTTCCGTTTGGTGCTTGGCTTGTAAGGTGTCAGTAGGGAAGTACTCCCAGAAATTAGCAGCGGGCTCGGCTTGACTCCAAGCGGTTTCGTCCAACGAGGCATCAACGGTGATTGGCGAGTCAATAAATTTTACGACCACCTGTTTTTGCTGGGCTGATACGATAAACGCGCAAAACAGCAGAAACAAAAAAGGTATTTTTCTACACATGTATTCTGGTTGAGAATAACGAATGTAAATAAATACCTTCTTGAAAAATGGGCTTTAAGATTTTTTTAAGAACCTTTAAGCCAACTATTACGTGTGCGCAATTCCTTGCTATCTGTAAAATATTGAAGTTCTGTAAGCATTGGTTTGTTGCCTTTAGGCTGTGATACTGACCCTTTGAGCGTTAGTAATTCCCCGTCTCTTTTAACTACAAATGTAATAGGGTCTCCTATTTTCCAGCTATTTGGATCAGAGATAAGATCGTAGACATTGGCCACTCCGTATTCTTTTTCATTGATGCTTTTAATCACATCACCCCCTTGAATGCCTATCTCTTTAAAGAAAGAATGAAGTTCTAGGCCTGGAATGATAAATACTTCATCTTCGGCTTGTCGCGCACTGATGAATGGTTGATTTCCATCAATGAAGTACCCAACATCATTGAGCTCTGAACCTAATTCAACACCTACTTTAGCTAAAAACATACTATAATCAATAGGCACTGACCCTTGTACATGGTCCTTGAAAAATTGGCCAACTTGAGGATAGGTCATCGCTGTTATTTCGGCAATAATGCTATTGTCTTCAAAAGGACGTGTCTTTCCGTACTTTGCCGAAAGCGCCTTCATCAAACTTAATACACCACGTTCTCCATTGCTTTGTTCTCTCATGATGATGTCAATGCACATTCCGATAAGTGCCCCTCTGTCATAGACGTGACCGTAGGAATCTGAGTATGGTTTTTCTAAAACATTTTCGCTCATTACTGTAAATGGAATACTTTCGTCATACGATTTGGCACTATTTATTTTCCCGATAAGCGTATTGTAAAAAGTAGGGGCATCTATCAATCCCTCGTGAACTTGAAAATGTTGTGCAAAGTATTCGGTAATTCCTTCATACATCCATAAGTGTTTACTCATTTTTGGATCGTTATACTTGAAACTATGAATCTCTTTAGAATGCACATTCAGCGGTGTTACAATATGGAAGAATTCGTGAGAAACGATATCTATAATTGCTGCATCAACTCTATCTTGTGACATGCCATCAGGCAATACAACAACCGTTGAAGTATGATGTTCTAGGGCTCCAAAACCTTGTGCATCCGTATCTGTCATAGAAGATAAGTAAATAAGAATGCTGTAACGATTTGTCGTTTCCAAATCTCCTAAATAGTCCATTTGTCCTTTGATCATGCGCTCTACATTTGGACGCAGGTCACTCGCTTTGGTATTGCCGCTTGGACTGTATACACTGAGTTCAATTTCTACACCACCTACGGTGAATACTTCACGATTTGGTTTGTTGTACATGATTGGGTTATCAATCACTTCAAAGTACCGGTTGGCTGTAAATAAATCGGTGTCTGGCGTTGTTTGTATAGAAAGCGTTGATTTAGACATGGAAGTACTCGCTACCAAATCTGATGGGTGTTTGATAGAAAGATTATACTGCATTTCTTTCTGTCCTTTGAAATAACCAATGACCCCATGAAGATTGAGCATAAACTGATTTCCAGCGTCAATATTTGTTCCTGCTGGAGAGAAAAGGTCATGCGTGCTTTCAATGTCAAAGGAATCATTGACCAAGTAGGTGAGCTTTGCCAATTTTTTGGCCTCCGGAATCTCCCAGGTATTGTCCGTGAGTTTGGTTACGGTCAGTGTATTTCCTGCCGCATCAAAACCTTGGACGTTTTCAATAAATTTTCCATAATCATCATCACTATAGGTGCCGGGAACAGTTTCTGGCATATAAAAAATACTACTCTCAGTAGTGAAGCTCGCTGGAATAATACGCACAGCTATTTTATCATCTACCACATTGGCAATATCAATGTGGGCGTTAATTGATGTTTTTTGAGTAAGGGCAGTTTTGGGGCCACAGGCAGCAAGTAATAACCCAATACTAAGAATTGACAGGACTTTTTTCATGTATATTAAATTAGTTTTGGCAAAAATAAGGAATTCACCTTGACTAAATCTCAAGGGAATGTTAACGAGCGTTAATGATCTTAAATGTTTTTGGGTAGCATTGTTACTCTTTTGAAAATCAGAATTTTGTTTGGTGTTTGTTTGCTAAATATTTTGAGGCACGCTTTCGCGAAAGCATTCTCAATCTACCTACTGTTTGATAAAAGTAGCGATTCCCGTTACTACTTCAGGCATGATCTTACGCCCCGTTTCATTATAGGATTTTGTATTTTCTAAGTTGTCACCTTGAATATTAAATAAGACATGGTTCATATTTTCAACGATGAGCATTTCTGCATCTGCCTTTGCTTTTTTGAGAATTTCAGCTTCGCCTGTAGAAACTTGTAAATCTTTGGAACCGCCTACAATGAGTGTAGGGATTTTTAATTTACGGATTTCTCTACGAGGATTATATTGCATCCAACTGGCCATAAATGGCTGTACATCGGGACGGAATATAGAAGCGAGCGATGGACTGTAATCCGTTACCTGACCTTTTTCTTTCAGATCGGCAAATGCTGCTGTAGCATTCTCTTTGAGATCGGGCATTTGTAAATCAATTTGACTAAGAATGGTTTTGTCAATAGACTGTCCAGCACCACAGAGCGAAACAAAGCCTTGAATGTCTACTTTTTGAGCCGCAATCATTCCAACCAAGGAGCCTTGACTGTGACCAATAAAATAGATAGAGGAATATTGACCTCTGTCAATATAGTATTGTGCTGCATCAATAGCATCTTTTACAAAATCATCAAAACGAAGTTTGTTTTCTTGCAATGCACCTTTTTTCATAAGACTAATGATGCGTTTGTCATATCTAAAACTGGCAATGCCATTTTCTGCGAGTCCTTCGGCGAGTTTTTTATAGGAGTTGTTACGGCTCATTTGGCTATTGCCATTACGGTCTGTAGCTCCAGAACCTGGAATGATGATGGCCAAAGAATTTGTTGGTGCGGCAGGTTTGACGAAAGTGCCATAGACGAAGGTGTTGATTTTTACATCAGAACTTTGGTCTTCGTTAAACGGTAATTGGCCAAAAACACTAAAAGAAATTAGGCTAAAAAGGATAGCAAATTTTTTCATAGGAGGAAATTCTTTGAAAACAAGGGTTTGTTTATGATAACGATCTGGAATAGACAATTTATATGCCAAGCTTCAAATTTTAAAGCAAGTTACAACAAATAGGAGTAGTTCGTATCGCCTTAAGAGCGGTTCGAAGTAAGTAGGATCGTTGCCTTGGAAGGAGCAATGATGACGATTTATTAACGTATTTTTTGAAGTAGAAGGCTTCTCGGTAGTTCTGGCTCTAGTATCTTTGCTAAAAATTGACACTATGCGCAACTTTCTACTTTGCTTTCTTTTAGTATCATCTACACTTTCTTTGGCCTCAGAATATGATTGGGGGAAGACAGGTCACCGGGCCACGGCTCATATAGCCGATCAGCATTTGTCGAAACGCGCAAAGAGGAGTATCGAGAAATTACTGGATGGCGCTTCTTTAGCAGAAATATCTACCTATGCAGATGAGATAAAAAGTGATCAAGCCTATAGAACGTATGGACCTTGGCACTATGTAAATGTACCTTTTGATAAAAATTATTCTGAGCATCCTAAAAGTGAAAGAGGAGATTTAATGCAAGGAATAGATCACTGTATTACAGTATTAAAAAATCCGGAAAGTTCTAAAGCAGACAAGGTGTTTAATTTAAAATTATTGATACACTTGGTTGGAGATTTACACCAGCCTATGCATACAGGTATCGGGGCTGATAAAGGTGGAAATGATTTTCAGGTACAGTGGTTTGGTAAGGGAACAAACTTACACAGAGTGTGGGATACTTCTATGATTGAAAATTATGGAATGTCCTATACGGAACTGGCTGGAGCGATGCCTAGCTTAAGTAAAGAGCAACGTAAGACAATACAAGCGGGAACGCATTATGATTGGATGGAGGATTCTCGCCAACTCGTAAAGGATGTGTATTCCAATACGAAGACAGGTGAAAAACTAGGGTATAGGTATATGTATGAACACTTTGAAACTTTAAAAGGGCAATTGCAAAAAGGAGGACTTCGTCTCGCAGCAATGCTCAATGAAATTCTAGGTTAGATTTTTTTTTCTAGAAGTGAGATTTCATCTTTAGAATGCTTTTTATGTTTGTATTGCTTAGGCGTAAGGTTATTGTATTTTTTAAAAATACGGGTCAGATGGCTTTCATCAGTAAATCCTAATTGATAGGCGATTTCTGATACCGTAAACTCTGTATTCTTCAAGCGATATTTAACGAGATGAATCTTATATATTAGTATATAATGATGTAGGGAGTCTCCAGTCTTTTTCTTGAAATAAGCGCTGAGTGTACTATTGGTCATGTTGAATTTATCTGCCATCGCACTAATTTTCATCAAATCAGTTTCGTAGACATGCTGTCTTATATACGAGAGAATCTCGTCTATGGTGGCATGCGTGTCTTTCCCTTTTTTTATTGGAGGAGCAAAATCTCGTCTAATATTACGAGCAATAATACTTAGCGTTGTACTCACCATATTGGAAATATTGTGTTTGTAAAACTCCTTTTCTGCTTCATATTCTTGAAGGATGGCATCATGAATGTGCCAAATTAGCTTCCTGTCGTGTTCATCACTTATGGCGTCACCTGGCAAAAGATTGGGATGATGGATGATATGTTCAATGCGGTGCAGCCAATAGGAACGGTCAGGAAGATTCATTCTGCTTGAGAAAAGTAGCTCTGTAAATTGAAAATAGCAAAAAGTAGTCTCTTCTTCGATTTCAAAGTGATGCTTATCTTCAGGAGCGATTAGAAAGATATCCCCTTCGCCATAGCTAATGATAAATTCATTAATAAAATGCCTTCCCTTCCCCGTGATGATAAAGATAATTTCAAAATAATTACGAATAGTAGTTTCCTTAACCGTTACAGCCCGTGTAATTTGCTTTATTAGAAAAATGTCTTGAAGACTAAATCTCGGCATTGGGAAGTTGCTTTAGTTTTATAATGAGTTCAGTGAGGTGCTTAATTTGCCAAATCCTTGTAGTAATGTTAATTTTCAGTAAGTTACGAATTTTGTACAATTTTTACTCAAAAAAATACAAGATGTAATTTGCTATGCATGCATAGCTTTGTGCCCGTTAATAAGAGGAGTTTTTTTAAAAGTTTAGAGGGGCTGTAATAGTTAGTTTTAAAATCATTTTTGAATTATTTATGCAGCTGTAAGAGACATAGAATGTCGTTTAATATGACGTATATTCAGAGTAGCTCCACGTATTATCAAGGCAATAGGTTTTTTGAAATACGGAGTTTTTTACAATGTCAGCATCTCTTTTATTTTGATTTTTTTGGTAGTGGATTTGCTGTTAAGTTTAGACCACAAAATATCACTAAATAATTCTTTTATTCTTTAGTAGAGCTGCAACGGTGTTCTATGTAGAACAAAGATCACAATACAATCACCCCATGACAATTAGACGACAGTTTGGTTTTTTGGATTTAATATATAATGGGTACTCGTATCCCCTAACGCGAGTTACTTTACAATTCTGGGAAGTATAATTACCTGCGATACCGAGTAGCCCCCAAAACTCAAAATACGCTGGACTTCTCAGAATTTTATGACAACGGCTTTCACCCCTAAACTGAGGCCAGAGTGCAGGTCAATGACTTGCATTTTTTTTTGAAGAGTCTTGTCGTTTGCGACAATTTTCAAAATAGATTGAACGAGAATTAGCCCTTTCGTCCCTAAACGAAAAACCCATGACATGTCATGGGTTTTGCATTTTATGGAATGCCGTTCTTCTATGTTTTCGAAAAAATTGTAAATCGGCTTTGAATGACCGCCTTATTTCATCTAGATTAAAACGTATTCTTTTAAAGCCAAAATGTTTATTTGGCCTACCCGACATGGAGCACAGATTTTCAAATATGTGAGCGCTTCAACCCGAGCAATAAAAAAAACTAAGCAACTACTGCCGCTAAAGGATTCGGAAGGTCAGATTAATTCTCTGGCCTATTGGTTTTGATGTCTTTGGAATTTGATGCTGCCATAGCTTTTGGGTTGTGCCTTTCATAAGAAGGAGGCTTCCAGTCTCCAGTTCCATTTTATAGACATTCTTTTTCGTTGCCTTCTCTCGAAACTTAAAGATTCTAGGAGCTCCAAAGCTTACAGAAGCAATAATGGGAGCAGGCCCTAATTCTTTTTCGTCATCGGAGTGCCATCCATTACTATCTTTTCCATCTCTATATAAATTGAGGAGGCAAGTGGTAAAGGCATGAGGGACCGTAGTTTCTATGCTCTTTTTGATTTCGCTTAAAGCGAAAGTAAACAGCGTCGGATGCATGCTAATGTTAGAGTAGGAATACGGTCGGTTGTTATTGCCGTAAAGTGCCGTGAGTCGAGGTTGTGGATGTACTTTTCCAAATACCTTAATATCGTCCTGCTGCCAAAGAGTTTCCTTAAGAAGTGTTTCATAGTATGCGGCAGCTTCTTGAGGGGAAAAGAAGTTGGGATAATAGGTGACGTCTGCCCCTGAAAGATCTATACGGATAGGTTGATTAGGAAATAGGGACATGATTTATAGATAAAAATAGGCCCAATACATCAAGCCAAACTGCATCGGTAGTCGGAGCCAAATAAACCATGCGGGCACTTTGTTCTTTAGTTTTTCATTGGAAATCATGTCGATATGTACGGGTAGGAATACAAAGAGCATGAGAATAATCCCCCATAATGAAAGGGATCTTGTAGCCGCAAAACAACAGCCAATACCTAGAATTATCTCTGCAATACCACTCCAGAAAATCATGCTTTTTGGCGCGGGAATATAGGACGGCATAATGGAGGTATAGGCCTTCGGTTTGATGAAGTGTATACTGCCAGCGACGATATACATAGCTGCCATGAGGTATAAATGCCATGGGTTCATAGACTGTTTTTTTTAGGTATTCGAAAGTTACGTTTTAAAAGCGGATCCACAAGAGTTAATTTCTTATGGAAAACCTTTTGAAAAATAGAAAACTATGCGTACTTTTGCACTCCTTTTTGGCAACCTTTAGAAAGCCGCCATAGAGGGATTTATAAAAACAAAACAAACCCTTTTACGGTTTTGTGGTTGATAGAGCTTTCGCGAAAGCGTAAAATACAAACCCCATCTATAGAGAGACATTGGTTTTTCTAGAGATGTAATTTTAGCAAATGGCTGAAGAAACAAAAAACCCAGAGACTGTTGAAGTAGCAGTTGATGAAACGGCAGCTGCAACTGTAGCACCATTAATTGAGCAATCTCCTGCTCAAGAAAATCCAGAAAAATTCTTAAAAGAGTTTAACTGGGAAAAGTACGAAGAAGGTATTGACACCGTAGACGACAAGCAATTGAAAGAGTTTGAGGCTTTAGTAGCTCTGAACTTTGTAGATACGCTTAACGATGAGGTTGTAGATGGTACTGTGATTAATATTACAGATCGTGATGCAATTATTGACATCAATGCAAAGTCTGAAGGTGTTATTTCTTTAAATGAATTTCGTTACAATCCAGATCTTAAAGTAGGTGATAAAGTAGAAGTACTTATTGACGTACGTGAAGATGCAACAGGTCAATTGATTTTATCACACCGTAAGGCACGTGTTATCAAGGCTTGGGATCGTGTAAACGCTGCTCATGACGAAGGTACTATCGTAAACGGATTCGTAAAAGCACGTACTAAAGGAGGAATGATCGTTGACGTTTTCGGAATCGAGGCATTCTTACCAGGATCACAGATTGATGTGAAGCCTATTCGTGATTACGATCAGTATGTAAATAAAACAATGGAATTCAAAGTTGTGAAAATCAACCAAGAATTTAAAAATGTTGTTGTTTCTCACAAAGCGCTTATCGAAGCAGATATCGAAGAGCAGAAAAAAGAAATCATCGGGCAGCTTGAAAAAGGTCAAGTACTTGAAGGTGTGGTTAAAAATATCACGTCTTACGGAGTATTTGTTGATCTTGGAGGTGTTGATGGATTGGTACACATTACAGATCTTTCTTGGTCTCGTATCAACCACCCGAATGAGATCGTTGAGCTTGATCAGAAATTGAACGTTGTAATCCTTGATTTTGATGAGGATAAAACACGTATCCAATTAGGTCTTAAACAACTAAGCAAACACCCATGGGAAGCTCTTGGAGAAGAGGTGAAAGTTGGTGATAATGTTAAAGGTAAAGTCGTTGTAATAGCAGATTACGGTGCATTTATCGAAGTATCTGAAGGAGTTGAAGGATTGATCCACGTTTCTGAAATGTCTTGGTCTACACACTTACGTAGTGCTCAAGATTTTGTGAAAGTTGGCGATATCGTAGAAGCTCAGATTCTTACTTTAGATCGTGAAGATCGTAAGATGAGCCTTGGTATCAAGCAATTGTCTCAAGATCCTTGGACAGATATTACTACAAAATACCCTGTAGCCTCACGTCACAAAGGTATCGTACGTAACTTTACGAACTTTGGTGTATTTGTTGAGCTTGAAGAAGGTATTGACGGATTGATTTATATCTCAGATCTTTCTTGGACTAAGAAAATCAAGCACCCATCAGAATTCTGTAACGTAGGTGATACACTTGAAGTTGTTGTTCTTGAATTAGATGTTGAAGGACGTAAATTAAGTTTAGGTCACAAACAAATCGAAGATAACCCTTGGGACAAATACGAAGCTGAATTTGTTGTAGGTTCTAAACATACAGCAGCAGTTACTGAAATTGTTGATAAAGGAGCTACGATTGACTTTAACGAGGATATCACTGCATTCATTCCAACACGTCACCTTGAAAAAGAAGACGGGTCTAAACTTGGAAAAGGAGAAGAAGCAGAATTCCAAATCATTGAATTCAATAAAGACTTCAAACGTGTTGTTGCCTCTCACATGGTAGTGCACAAAGAAGAAGAAGCAAAAATCGTAAAACAAGCTGCTAAGAAAGCTAAAACTCAATCTGATGAGTCTAAGCCAACTTTAGGAGATGCAAACGAAGCACTTGCTGCATTGAAAGCAAAAATGGAAGGGAAGTAATTCCTAACTCTTTTTTGAATATAGAAAGCCTCTTGAGAAATCAAGAGGCTTTTTTTTTGTTTAAATATTTTGAGTGCCTTGGTACTAGTTTTTATTTAAAAATACGTGCTTGTGTAGATGAATGATTATCATATGTCTCTTGATAAAGCTAGATCTTGTCAAAATGTGACAAGGCTTTTTAGGTTTTTACTGTTGTCGGTATCTTTTTTATCAATTTGCAGTATTGCGCAAAATGAGAACCCTAAAACACTCATTAAATATCCAAGTTGGACGATTGCGTTGACTGGAGAGTTGGGTGTTGAATATGGCGAACTTGTAATCGTAGAAGGAGTTGTGGTCGAAGGTCAAGCCAAAGGTCATGACGGCGGTCCTAATCTTTTGGTGCAAGGGATTGAAGATTCTACAATTCAAAGTAAAATACAGATTCCAATGAAGCCATTTTTTCACGACTTTGGTACATCAGCGATGCCTAGTATTGAAGCCGGAACGTCCTATAGCCTTCGGGTGTATGAAACGGGTTCTTTTGTAGGTAGGCCAAGGAAAGCTCGTTTGGATAAGGGTGTTTGGTTGCAGACTACTGGTTTTTATTTTCATAATGGGTTGAGCGTGCTTTCTGCAACTGAAATAAAACCAATTGAGTGCTCCCCAGCGGACTTTAAAGGGCGCAAAGATTTGTTTATTGGAAAAGCCAAGAATGTCAATGACATAGCTTATGTCGTTGGTCGCAATTGGCGTATAGAATTACTGAATGCTTCAAAATGGAGTTCTAAAGAGCTCAGGAAGGACGTTGAAATTTATAGGGAGGTAATCCCAATGAATCAAAAAGACGTTTTTCAAATCAAAGATGGAGCACCTAGACTTTTGCATTTAAAAGATCAAATAGGGAAGGCAGTAAAACTTCGAGGTAAAGCTTATGGTGGTAACGGTAAATGGAAATTCAATTATAGAGGTGTTTGGATATATGTAAAAGATATGGGTGAATTGCCCAATTGGTTGATGGAGAATCATGGAAGACCTATTGAAATATCTCGTATGCTCTCAAAAGAGAAATTGCCAAAAATTGACCAGTTGTAGGGTGGTGTGGGCGATCGCAAATTAAAAGTACAATTCATCGTTAAAAATGCCAGTTGGAAACCCATTGATGGTTTGTTGGTGCCGGAAATTATTGATGAATTGCTCAAATGGTGGAGGTTTTAAAGTTGATGTCTATTGTCAGACTGAGCTTGTCGAAGTCCAATCCAAAAATGTTATTTCTAGATAGCGAACTTGACTATGCTTGGACATCTGAAGTGGTAGGTCCTTCGACAGGCTCAGGGTGACAAAATATAATTTCTTACTCAATCTGCTCTATACACTCTCTTCTTTTGTTATTTGAGATTTTGTAACCTCCGTACCAACGAAAGGTAGAGAACACTTTTGTATCGATGTGTTTAAGAAGTTAGAGCCGCCGGTTTTGGTGTTTTAGTAACAGTGCCTAAAGCTTATGGTTAACAATCATTTCCACCCATTAGGGTGAGAGAAATGATTGTTCCAAAAGTAAAGCCCCCAATCTAAAAGAAAGGGGGCTTTACGCACTAATAAACTAAGAGTTATAGGTCTATCGTAATCGATCGACAGATTTTACAAGATCTTCATCACGCTTGATTGCTTTATTGGCTAAAGCAATTAAAACGATAGAAACAAGTGGAATGATCATCCCAATACCCTTCTCAAGGACCGCCGTCCCTCCGGATAAGATTTGTGATTGATATACCAACACACCTAATAAAACAAAGTTCAATATGATGTTAAGACGGCCCAAAACAAATTGATGCTGTCTGTTTTTGAATAAGAACATAATAATCAAAGAAAGTATTGCACTTCCTCCGAAAAGACCAAGGTATAACAAATTATCCTGAGCCCAAACCGCATTGCCATTTACATCAGAAAATAATGACAACAAAAAGGGAAGTCCTAAAGAAGTTCCCGCTGCTAAAACTAAATAAATGGTTTGAATGCGTTGAATCATTGTATGTATTCCAATTTAGGATAACAAAAATAAGCTTCTTTTATGATTTTGCTTAGAAAAAATTGAAAATAAAATTGTATCATTGTAAAGTAAATGAGTAATGGGCTCTCCGCTTGTTGCTTATTTTGCCAAAGTTTTATTGAATTTCTTCTTTCAATAAATTACCATCACAATTCATTATTAATTCACTCTAGTTACTAGATGTTCGAGATCTCAGATTTAAAGACAAAAAAGCTTCCTGAGTTACAGGAAATAGCAAAAGGTATCAATGTACCTAAATATAGAACCCTTAAGAAATTGGACCTGGTGTACAAAATCTTAGATGTTCAAGCGGCAAACCCTGAAGCTGTGCAAGCAGTCCAGACCGAAGCTCCAAAAGCAGAAGCTCCAAAAGCAGAAGCTCCCGTTAAGGAGGCTCCAAATGCTGAATTTTCTAAGGGGGAGACTGCCAAACCTAGGCAGCCTAAACCCCAACAAGCGAAGCGAGAGCACACGCCAAGACCGCGTAGAGACGATGTTGTTAAGGCCAATCCTACTGAAAAGAAGGAGGATGCTGAAGCGACTTCTAAACCTGCACCTGCTAAGAGAGAACCGCAAGGGGATAAGCGTGAAGGCGATAAACGAGAAGTTCGTGAGCCACGCAAGCCAAATAGCGATAAGAATCGCTCGGATAAAGGAAATGACTCTAAATCAAGAGACACGCGCCAAAACCCGAATCAAAAACGCGATAGTAACACTGCAAATACCAATCGTAACCAGAATAACCGTACTGCAAATCGCGGAAAAGACGGGAATACCCACGGAAACAACGGGAACAAAGACAATAGAAACAGATATCGCGAACCAGACTATGAGTTCGAAGGCATTATCGAAAGTGAAGGTGTACTAGATATCATGCAAGATGGCTACGGCTTCTTGCGTTCTTCAGATTATAATTACCTCTCTTCTCCTGATGATATTTATGTATCTCAATCTCAAATCCGTTTATTCGGTTTGAAAACTGGAGATACGGTATTGGGTGTAATTCGTCCTCCTAAAGAAGGGGAGAAGTACTTTCCATTAATTAAGGTGAGTCAAATCAATGGCTTAAGTCCAAACATCGTGAGAGATCGCGTTAGTTTTGAGCACTTAACACCATTATTTCCAACAGAAAAATTTAATATCGCAGAGCGCCAGTCGAGTATCTCGACACGTGTGATGGATATGTTTGCGCCTATTGGTAAAGGACAGCGTGGTATGATTGTTTCGCAACCTAAGACGGGTAAAACCATGCTCTTAAAGGATGTGGCCAATGCAATCGCCGCTAACCATCCTGAAGTATATCAAATGATCCTTCTTATTGACGAACGTCCAGAAGAGGTGACGGATATGCAGCGTAACGTAAAAGGGGAAGTGATTGCTTCTACCTTTGATAAAGAAGCACATGAGCACGTAAAAGTGGCCAATATCGTTCTTGAAAAAGCAAAGCGCTTAGTAGAATGTGGTCATGATGTAGTAATTCTTTTAGATTCAATTACACGTTTGGCTAGAGCCTACAACACGGTACAACCTGCTTCTGGAAAGATTCTTTCAGGAGGTGTGGACGCTAATGCATTGCACAAGCCAAAACGTTTCTTTGGAGCGGCTCGTAATATCGAAAATGGAGGTTCTTTAACGATTCTTGCAACTGCCTTGACAGAGACAGGATCAAAAATGGATGAGGTGATCTTTGAGGAATTCAAAGGAACGGGTAACATGGAGTTACAATTGGATCGAAATATTTCGAACCGTCGTATTTTCCCAGCGATCGACCTTACGTCGTCAAGTACGCGTCGTGATGATCTTTTGCATTCTAAAGATACAACACAGCGTCTATGGGTGCTTAGAAAGTATCTAGCCGATATGAATCCAGTAGAAGCCATGGAGTTCATGAGCGATCGTATTAAAGCAACAAGAAACAATGAAGAATTCTTGATTTCTATGAATCGATAATGTGGCATTTTATACAATATTGAAAATCCCCTCAGCAATTGCTGAGGGGATTTTTTTTTACTTTCGCTACTGCCTGTCAGGTAGTTAAAAAGCACTAATCAAAGAGTATTGTAATTATAATCATGTTATACATCTCGTACTATCCAAGTGAAAGTACCCTTTGAGATTATCGATTAATCTTCTCCTAATAGATCAGGTCTTCGCTCCTTGGTGTGCTCATACGCCTGTTCTTCTCTCCACGTTTCAATTTTAGGAAAGTTACCGCTGGTCAATATTTCTGGAACTTTCCAGCCTTTATACTCCGCAGGGCGCGTATAAATAGGGGGGGCGAGCAATCCGTCTTGAAAACTATCGGTTAGTGCAGAGGTTTCATTGCCCAAAACGCCGGGAATAAGTCGGATGATAGCATCACATAAGATCAATGCACCTAATTCACCACCACTCAATACATAATCTCCAATGGATATTTCCTTGGTGATAAAATGATCACGCACGCGTTGATCCACTCCTTTGTAATGTCCGCAAAGTATAATAATATTGCCGCTCAGCGATAATGTGTTGGCCATACCTTGGTTCAGGGTTTCGCCATCGGGTGTCATATATATCACGTCGTCATACTCTCGTTGACTTTTTAAATCTGTGATGCATTTGTCAATAGGTTCAATCATCATGACCATTCCGGCGCCACCACCAAATTGGTAATCATCAATTTGCTTATAATTATCCGTTACATAATCACGCAAATTGTGAAAGTGAACTTCTACCAAGCCTTTAGAGATGGAACGTTGCATGATCGATGCCTCAAAGGGGCTTTTTAGTAAATCAGGAACAACCGTAATGATATCGATGCGCATGGGCGAGCGTTGTATTAAGAAGTTAAGTGAATGTGTTGGAAAAGAAGAAAATAAGACCTTCAGGGACTCCAACTATTCTAGCAGCCAAAAATACTGTAAATCTGTGTCTTTTTTAAATCCTTCACGTTCATATAATCTTTGAGCTGGATTGTCGTAGGCAGTTTGTAAGGCAATCCCATTTTGACCTAGATTACGGCAAAGGTTTTTGACGGTATCAATAAGAGCGGTGCCGACTCCTTTTCCTCTAAAGTTAGGATCAATATAAAGGTCGTTGAGTAAAAGCATACGCTTCATGCGTACTGATGAGAATAGCGGGTATACTTGTGTAAAACCGACAGCTTGGGTTTCTTCGGCTTTCGCGAAAACTATATACACCACACTTTCATTGTTTTCAAGTCGCTCACTTAGAAATGAACGAGCTCCTTCCTCATCTGAATCCTTTTTGTAAAATTGTCGATACCCATCAAAGAGTGGGACGAGTTGATCGAGATCATCAAGGGAGGCTTGGCGTACATGCATAATAAAAATCTATATTCGAAAGTACAGATTTTTATTCTAGGTTGTATGAATAGCGAACTAGCCTTTGGAGGCTTTTAGTAATTTATTGCGTTCGTCTTGTAATTGACGTCCGAGTTTTTGCTCTTTTTCTAGGGCTTTTTTTCTGTACTCTTCAAACTCAGCTTCTACTTCGTCTAGTTTGTTACGTGCCTCATTTGTAATCGTATTGCTGCTGTTAAATTTATAAATAAAAAGAAGAAGCCCAAGTAGCAATGCGCCAGCAATTCCCCACATCATCATTTGGTAAGACCCTTTACTCATTTGTGCGCCAAAAAAGTTCATGGAGTCTTTTTCCTTATTGGTAACTGTCAGCGTATTTTCGGTGCTACTTAATGTTTCAGTTAGGGATCCAATTTCTATTTTTTGAGTATCTATTTCCACGTTGAGACCTGTGATTTCCTGTTGTAAAACATCAATGCGTTTTGTGATATTCGTTTGGAGTTGGTTGAGTTTGTATTTCTCAACAACTTCGTACACTTTTCCATTGTTTCTGTAATTTCCGGATCCGTCTATGATTTCGGAGAGTTGCTCGCTTAAGGTTTTTGGTCCTTGAGGGCTTGTAGTATTTGCAGAATTTTGGGCTTGTAATACAAGGCTGCAAAATACAAGGCATAGGGTAAGGAGAAGAGTACTTTTTCTCATGACATTTTGGGATATTAGTGTTATCTGGTTAAACGATAGTGCTTGATGCATATTGTTAGTTGCTCGCAAAAATAAGAGATTTGGGCGAGTAAGATGCGTTTGAAAATGTATCTTGGATCATTTTGTAGCTAAAATAGTTAGAAAATAAAAAAACCCGTCATGTTGATGACGGGTTTAATATGATAGGTAATAGAGTCTAGTAATAGGTAAACCTTCTTACTTTGGCAATGTATTTTGCCAGTCGGATCACCTGATGGCTGTAACCATATTCGTTGTCATACCAGATATAGATGACGATATTTTTTCCGTCTGAACGAACAATTGTGGCGTTACTATCATAAATACTCGGTGCCGAGGAACCTACGATATCACTAGAAACTAGTTCGTTGTCAATAGAATATTTGATCTGTTCTACTAAAGCACCTTCCAAAGCATATTTCTTCATGATGGTATTTAATCCTTCTACAGAAGTAGACTTCTCAAGATCTAGGCATAATATAGCAAGGGATCCATTGGGTACTGGTACACGAATGGCATTGGAGGTAAGCTTTCCTTCAAAAGACGGAAGTGCTTTGCTTACAGCAGCTCCAGCTCCCGTTTCAGTGATGACCATGTTCAATGCTGCTGCGCGACCTCTTCGGTATTTGCTGTGCATATTGTCAACCAAGTTCTGATCATTGGTATATGCATGGATCGTTTCCAAGTGTCCAGTTTTGACACCCAAAGAATCGTCAATAGCTTTTAGAATAGGAGTAATGGCGTTCGTAGTGCAAGAGGCTGCTGAGAAGATGTTGATTTTATCTGGATCGTTCTCTAAATGATTAACGCCATGTACGATATTTGGGATGCCTTTTCCAGGTGCTGTCAGTAATACTTTCTCAACACCTTTACTCAAGAGGTGACGACTCAAGGCTTCTTTGTCTCTAAAAGCGCCTGTGTTGTCAATAACTAGGGCATGATCGATATCGTACTGTGTATAGTCGATATCTTCAGGTGCGTTTGCGCTTATAATACGCACTGTCGTCCCATTAATAATCAAAGATTCCTTTTCTAGATCTACAGAGACAGTTCCTGAAAAATCTCCATGTACGGAGTCACTCTTTAATAAGGATGCTCTTTTCTCTAGAACGGTAGCGTCAATTTTACCACGGGTGACGATAGCTCTTAGGCGTAACTGACTCCCTTTTCCGGTGCGGGTCATCAATTCACGAGCTACAAGGCGACCTATACGTCCAAACCCATAAAGAATAACATCCTTAGGTTCTATCTCACCAGAGTCTTCTGCTCCTTTTAATTTTTTGGCAACAAAACTATTGGCATTTACATCTCCAGGTTCCATGTGGTACTCAAAGGTGAGTTTTCCAATATCCAACTTAGCCGGTGGCATGTCCAATTGCTTAATCGCTTCAGCGATTTCAACACTATCAAAAATGGAGATAGGTTTTTGAACAAAAGCACCTGCGTATTCATGCAAGTCTAGAATTTCACTGACATTTCTGTCAATCAATTGGTTTCTAAAAAGAACAAGTTCAATAGAATTGTCGTACCAGAGGTCGCTCACAATTTTAATAAAGGCAACGGTAGCGCGTCGTCTGTCGGCTTGAAAAGCGAGTTCTTTTTCGTAAGTGTCGTGCTTAGCCATAGTGGTAAGGGTGTCGTGTTGTTTATGTTGTTGCTTTGCAATTTTTTTGCATCAGCAACTGTTTGAATTTTCGGCAAAAGTATATATTTCAAACGTTTTCGTAGCGATTTTTAGTAAAAAAAAATACCCTTTCAGACGAAAGGGTATCTAATTAGTGTTTTATTTTTTCTTGCTTTCGCGAAAGCAAGCGTATAGCATCTGCTTGTGGGTCAAGTATTAATCCTTAAAAATAAAGCGATTGCGTTCTCCCTTGCGGTCATAGACTACAATGCTAATAGGATCATTATCGTTTTTTGAACTCATCACGCGTTCTACATCACTGACGCTGTTCACTTCTTCGTCATCAATCTCGGCAATAATAGCACCGACGAGATTTTTGTAAACGCGCATGTCTGGATTGATCAGTTTACTAATTACCACGCCATTGTCGGCTTGAAATATTTTCAGGTCCCGATCTGTCGCATTGCGCACCTCAATACCCAGGCGATTGAGCTTAAGTGCAGATGATTTAAATAAGGTTACAGGAATCGTAATTTCATTGTTTTCTCTAAGAACACTCACCTGTACTACATCATTCGGACGTTTTGTATTGACATAACCAGTAAGGTCTGAGAATTTATTGACCGTAATATTGTCGATCATTTTTATGATATCTCCTCGTTGAACACCAGCTTTTTCGGCACCACTTCCATACTCAACACCACTAATATATACACCTTCAGAAGTGGAGAGGTTGAATTCATTAATAAGGTCAGGTGTCAAAGAGCCACCTTGTACTCCTAAAATTCCTTTTTGTACAGCACCAAACTCCATAATATCATTGACAATCTTCCGTGCGTTGTTAGATGGAACGGCAAAGGCATAGCCAATATAAGATCCAGTTTGTGAAGTAATGGCGGTATTGATACCAATCAATTCTCCTTTGGTATTTACTAAAGCTCCGCCACTATTTCCGGGATTGATAGCTGCATCTGTTTGTATGAAGGACTGTACATTCATATCCGTTTCATCAATGTCTCTTGCCTTTGCAGAAATAATCCCTGCGGTAACGGTGGAGGTGAGATTGAAAGGATTGCCAACGGCAAGTACCCATTCGCCGACTTTAGCTGCATCACTGTCTCCAAAAGTGACATATGGGAAATCTTGATCACTTTGAATTTTTAGGAGGGCGATGTCTGCGGTACTATCACTTCCGATGATTTCTGCAGTAAATTTTCGGTTGTCATTCAGGGTTACTTCTACTTCAGAAGCGCCATCTATGACATGGTTGTTTGTGATAATATATCCATCTGCCGAAATAATGACACCGCTTCCAGCGCCTACAATACCACGTCCTTGCTCGCCACCACCACGTAAGTATTCCATCATATTTCTGGGCCTAACATATTCCTGCACATTTTTAACGTGCACAACACCATGGAGTGTTTTTTCTGCGGCGACTGTAAAATCAATACCAGTTGCACTTGCTGGAGTGCCATAGGACACTGGGGTGTAAACAGGAGCAGAAATAGGCTGAGAAGCGATTGGAGGTTGTGGTGATTTATCTTTTATAAAAAGAGTGTAGGCTCCAAGGGTGATCACCCCGGTAAATAAAGAAACGGCAAATAAACTTGCTAATTTTTTCATATTCTTTTTCATTTAAGTTTAAGGTTACACCTAATAACTCTTAAAGTTAAAATTTTAGTGTGTCACCATTTTACATTTAACTGCGATTTAACAACGGAATAAAAATGCGAATTCCCTATTTTTGTCGTTCATTATAGGGAATCATGACATTCACTTTCAACAAATACCAAGGCACAGGAAACGACTTTGTGATCATTGATAATCGCTCTCTGTTTTTTCCAAAATCCCATACAGCACTCATTGCATTGCTTTGTGACCGGAAATTCGGAGTGGGTGCTGATGGCTTGATTCTCTTGGATCCACACCCTACTGTAGATTTTAGAATGACGTATTACAACGCTGATGGTCACGAGAGCAGTATGTGTGGAAACGGCGGTAGATGTATGGTTGCTTTCGCGAAAGCGTTAGACATCATACAGTCAGAAACAGTCTTTGAAGCGATTGATGGGATGCATAATGCACATATCGTCGATGGAATTGTACATCTTAAAATGCAAGATGTAGATGAGATCAACACAACTCCTGAGTATTCTTTCTTAGACACAGGGTCACCACATCATGTAACGATGGAGACCGCATTGGAGACTTTGGATGTAAAAGCTGCTGGAGCGGCTATACGCTATAGTGATTTGTATGGTGAAGCTGGGAGTAATATTAATTTTGTACATCAATTAGGAGCGGCTTCTTTTGCGGTCCGTACCTATGAGCGTGGTGTTGAGGATGAGACATTAAGCTGCGGTACTGGAGTGACGGCAGTGGCTTTGGCGATGCACAGTCAAGGAAGAACGAAGGCTACTGAAGTGGCTTTAACCGTTCAAGGTGGCCAATTACAAGTAAGCTTTGTGCCTAGCGCAACGGGATATAAAGAAGTGTATTTAGTCGGGCCGGCGCAGTTGGTCTTTAAAGGAGAATGGTTATGTTAACATTGCAAGGAGTACATATCTTTTTAAGGGCTTTGGAGCCAGAAGACCTCACGGCAATTCATCGTATTGAAAATGATGAACGATTGTGGCAGGTGAGTGAGACTCAAACGCCATTTTCACTTTATACAATCAAAGAGTATGTAGCTAATGCACATCGCGATATTTACGAAGTAAAGCAGCTTCGATTGGTAATTTGCTTACAAGAAACAAATGCACTTATTGGGCTGATCGATATTTTTGATT
Organism: Dokdonia sp.; assembly: GCA_047630395.1. Lineage (GTDB taxonomy): Bacteria > Bacteroidota > Bacteroidia > Flavobacteriales > Flavobacteriaceae > Dokdonia. The sequence continues at coordinate 6,392 of JBLHXM010000026.1, read as the reverse complement.
TTGATGCACTGAATCAGCGCGCAGGTTTGGGGATTCTTATTGAAGGAGATGACCGTCGCGGGAAAGGCTTTGGTTTTGAAGCTTTGCAATTGATTTTGAGGTATTCAAAAAAGCATTTGCAATTACATCAGTTGTATGCCAATATAGGGGCAGAGAATGCATCTAGTGTTGCTGTGTTTGAGAAAGCGGGTTTTGAGCTTGTGGGCACAAAAAAAGAATGGAGACGCTTTCGCGAAAGCTTTACAGATGAATTACTATATCAACACCTATTATAAATGTATATCAAGAAAATTATTGGAGTTATTGCTGGAATTGGGGCTATTGTTGGAGGCGTCTTCGCTTACAATGTATATACGGCCGTTTTTAGTGATAATACAGCTTTTGAAAATGAAATAGCTCATTTGTATGTAGCTCCAACTGGAACTTTTGCTGAGGTGAAAGAGGATATTGAACCCTTGCTAAAAGATGTGGGCACCTTTATTTCTGTGGCCAATCAAAAAGGATATGTAGGAAATGTCAAAGCGGGACACTTTATCATCAAAAAAGGGATGAATAATAATGAGATCATCAATACGATTCGGAGTAAGAATCTACCTGTAAAAGTGGCTTTTAATAATCAAGAGCGTCTGGAGGATCTAGCAGGACGCATATCGATGCAAATTCAAGCAGATAGTCTTTCATTAATTATAGCAATGAGAGATCCTGATTTTCTAAGGGAGCATGACTTTAATGATGCAACAGCTCTAGCGATGTATATTCCAAATAGCTATGAAGTATTTTGGAATAGTACGGGGGAGGAATTCCGAGATCGTATGTTCAAAGAGTTCAAACGCTTTTGGAATACAGAGCGTCAAGAGCGGGCCGATGCCCTAAAAATGACGCCACAAGAGGTATATGTCATTGCGTCAATTGTTCAAAAAGAAACTGCCAAAGTAGACGAGCGACCGAGAGTTGCTGGTGTCTATCTTAACCGAATAAGGAGAGGGATTAAATTGGATGCTGATCCAACGGTTATTTATGCAGTTAAGAAAAATGCCAATGACTGGAATATGGTGATTAAGCGGGTACTGTATAAAGATCTAGAAATAGAATCTCCTTACAATACCTATCGGAATGCTGGAGTCCCACCTGGACCGATATTCATGCCGGATGTCTCATCGATTGATGCCGTTCTAAAAGCGGAGAAACACGGCTACTATTACTTTGTTGCCAATGTAGAGCGTTTTGGTTACCATAAATTTGCAAAGACCTTGTCGCAGCATAATGCCAATAGTGCTGCTTACAGACGGTGGATTAGTAATCAAGGAGTAAATAGGTAGGAGGTATATATTCGGTTCTGTCGCATTATTTCGATGACTATACAATTTTAAAAGAAGCTTAGCGATTAAGCAGCCAGTGAACAAAAGGTTTTAAACGTAGATGTTCTAGGATTCATGATTTGTCCTTTTCTAATAATATGTATGATTTCTATTCCTGCCAATGTTCGTTGTGCTGATTCGAATTCTTTAAATCCTGTGGTAATAATTAGCCTTCTTTTTATGCTTCGATGATCTTGCTCTACAATGTTGTTTAGATATTTGACTCGCCGAATCTTTATCTTTTTTGATGTCATGCTCCTTTTATTCCAAGTCTTTATCCCTGCTGTATTCGCTCCACTCTTGTCAAGAGTGATAATCCTAGGCTTACCATTATTTCCAATAGCTTTGTTCAAGAACTTTTGAGCTGAACCTTTCATTCGGCGCTTAGTCAGCAAGAAATCTATCGTGTTCCCTTGCTTATCTACTGCTCGGTATAAATACCTGTCCTTCCCTGCTACTTTGATATATGTTTCGTCCAGCCTCCAACTATCAATGACGGGCCTCTTACGAATGTTCATATTTTTCTCTATTTCTTTAGAGAACTTGAACACCCATCGCTGGATTGTGGAATGATCTACTTTGACGCCTCTAATTGCCAATAACTCCTCAATATCGCGGTAGCTTAAACTAAATCGAAATTTGAAATACACCGCTTGTTGTATGATGATGTGAGGATATCGATGATGTTTGTACATGGAGTCAATTTAGAAACCTCAAACTTAAGTATATTTTGAAAGAGAAGAATTAATGCGACAGAACCATATATTCCATCTTCATGCATTTCATTGCACAAATACCTATTGTCTCAAGATAGGGTGGAAGGCTATTGAGCAGATCTATGTTCAGGGCGATTTCCTTAGTACAATCTCTTTAAACCGCAGTTCCTTGAGCTAACAGTTGTTTATAACCTTGTTGTTAAGTTATGGGTGTTTGGAGTTCTCTCTGTCCATTTGGATGGTATATTTAAGTTGAAATAGATGGGGTTAAAATGCCATGTCTAGCGTTTTTCTCAAAATGTCTCGGTCGTTTATCGAGAAAATCAACGTGTATAGGTGTTGAGGGGGTGGTTTTAAGTACTTTGTTGATAGGTAATTAGACAGTTTTGGTTAAAATTTTGTTTATTTTTAATATAAGTATTGTCGTTCCAGTATTTATTGTACATTTGCCGGCCGAAATAGACAGCGTTTGTAAGGTTTTTTTAATGTAAAAATCTTAGCCGTCGAGAATCGATATTATGATAAGAAACCTGGTTAAAGTTACTGTCCTTCCTTTTATGATAGGACTCCTCGCTCTAGGAAATTTTTCTGAAGAAAAGAAAGAATTAGATTTTTCAGAATACGCTACAGAAGGTCTTGACCTTTTTTACACTGTTCCAACTCAGGAAGAGATTGCTCCATTATTTATGGTTCCAATGACAGTGCCTTTCCCATATGCAGGAAATCTTTTTGTTGGTTTTAAAGAGGCTTTAGCTTTTAAAGAGTCTCAAGGCAATTATTTTGTTGTGAATCGCTTGGGCTATATGGGGAAGTACCAATTTGGTAGAACTACCTTAGAGCTATTAGGTATTCGTAATAAGCAAACTTTTTTGAAAGATCCATTGATGCAGGAGAAAGCATTCATTTTAAATGCTTCTCGTAATAAGTGGGTGCTTCGTAAAGATATCACTCGTTTTCGTGGTCGATGGATTGGTGGCGTAAAAGTTACTGAATCTGGAATACTCGCAGCGGCACACTTGGCAGGACCAGGGGGTGTAAAGAAATTTCTTCGCTCTGGTGGAACTGTTGGCTTCAATGATGCATTTGGCACCTCAATACGAAGTTATATGAAGCGCTTTTCTGGTTATGATGTGTCCTTTGTGCAGCCAAATAGACATCCCAAGTTTAAAAAATAAATACTCAGATCTCAATGCCTCTAATTCTTGGATACCTGATAGCAGGTGCCTGTATTAGAGGTAGAATCCTTTGACACGCGCTACTGCCATTTGATGATGGAACTAGCCCATGTAAAGCCACTTCCAAAGGCAGCTAGTACCACAGTATCCCCTTCCTTAATTTTACCGTTTTCCCAAGCCTCTGTCAAAGCAATTGGAATAGAAGCGGCTGTTGTGTTTCCGTACTTCTGTATGTTGTTATATACCTTGTCGTCACTTAAACCAAACTTGCGTTGTACAAATTGTGAGATACGTAGATTTGCCTGGTGCGGAATTAACATGTCAATGTCTTCTGTTTTTAGGTCGTTCTTTGCTAGTCCTTCCATAATAACTTCAGAGAATCGTACCACAGCATTTTTAAAAACAAACTGCCCATTCATATACGGGTAATAAGGAATGTTCTCTTGAGGATCTTCAGCCATGATTTCAGGAACCCACTTATTGGTAGAAGGACCCACCAAAGAAAGTTCTAAGGCGTGTTCTCCCTGACTGTGCAAATGAGATGATAAGATGCCTTTCTTTGTGTCTTCTTCTCTTGTTAGTACCGCAGCTCCAGCGCCATCTCCAAAAATGACAGAAACAGAGCGGCCACGCGTCGTAAAGTCTAAACCTCCACTATGATTTTCAGAACCAATCACGAGCACGTTTTTGTACATGCCGGTTTTGATAAATTGATCGGCGGTGGCAAGCGCATAAATAAATCCACTACATTGATTACGCACATCTAAGGCGGGAATGGTTTCCATTCCCATTAAATGCTGCACTTGTACGCCACAGCCAGGGAAATAATAGTCTGGACTTAACGTAGCAAACACAATCATTTCAATGTCCTTATTGGTCATACCGGCACGCTTGATCGCAATCTCAGCAGCTTTCACGCCCATGGAGGCCGTTGTATTGCCATCACCTTTTAGTATGTGACGGCGTTCTTTAATACCAGTGCGCTCTTGAATCCATGCGTCATTGGTGTCCATACGCTTAGATAATTCATCATTCGTAACTATGTTCTCAGGAACGTATTTGCCGAGACCGGCTATTCGGGAATTGTACATCATTAGTGTTTGAATTTAGTGCCACATTTGCAACTCATAGCTTGGATAAAGTAGTGTCAGATATAGAGTAGCAACAAACTGTACAAAGACCATCGAACAGAGGAATCGCAGGAGTAGCTCTGTAAATATAAATGTTTCCGAAGGCTTCTGGAAATATCCTCAACCCCTTTGCTATGCATGCATAGTAAATAATACGTAGTGAGAATAAGATCAATATTTTAGGAAATGAAAAAGTGCACCCGACTAAAAGTGCACTTTAAAAACAACCTAACCAATAAACGTAGATGAAGACTCATCTAACGCATATCATCGTTTATGCTACCCCTTCTTTGGGAGCAAATTTCTTAAAATTGTTAACCTCAATCTTAGCGCCTAAGTCATGCATCAAATTGTACAAGCCAAAAAAGGTTCTGTTTATGTAAAGGAAATGTTTGCTTCCTCGATTACCATTCATCTTTCTAATTTCAGTGTCTTTGCTATACTTTGAACTCAAGTTTGCAATCTGATCAAAAAATGCTGGATTCTTAAAATCAAAGTGCTCTTCTTGGAAAGGAGTGGTAAACAACGTCAACATCTCATGGAAAAGTTCAGAGAAAAAGATTATCTCTCTAGGCGAATCATCTTTTCTAAGGATTTCAAGCTCAAACAGTTTCTGCTTGAAAATTTCTGCATTGTTTATGTTTTCTTTTTCGGCTAACTCAAAATAGGGAATGTAAAACTCCAAAGGGACATGTTTGATACATCCAAAATCTATAGCAATTAACTCGCTCTCAGGTGATACTAAAAAATTGCCAGGATGTGGATCGGCATGCACACGTTTGAGCACATGCATTTGGAACATATAAAAATCCCATAAAGCCTGTCCTAATGTATTGGCAACTTCCTGATCTGTATTGTAAGCTACAAATTCGCTCAAGTGCTCTCCTTCCATCCAATCCATTGTCAAAATCCGTTCGCTAGATAGTTCTGGATAATAGGTTGGAAAACGTAGATTAGGGATAGCGGCGCAATCCAAAGTCATCGCCATACTTTGTTTCAACTCTAGATTGTAGTCAGTCTCTTCAAGGAGTTTGTCTTCAACCTCCCTAAAGTATCTTTCTTTTCCCTCGCCTTGCAAATTAAACATGCGAGAAGCAATAGGTTTCACAATGGCAAGATCACTACTGATACTGTCTGCGACTCCAGGATATTGGATTTTCACAGCAAGTTTTTTCCCATCCAGTTCGGCTTTATGTACTTGGCCGATACTAGCAGCATTAACGCTTTGGGCCGCAAACGTATCAAATAGATCTTCTGGGTATTTACCCAAATATTTTTTAAAAGTTTTTCTCACCAAAGACGCAGAAAGCGGTGGTACAGAAAATTGTGATAATGAAAATTTTTCTACATATGCTCTCGGGAGAATATTTTTCTCCATACTCAACATTTGAGCTACTTTCAAAGCACTTCCTTTCAGACTTTTGAGGCCGTCGTAAATATCTTCTGCATTGCTCTCATTCAGTTTATCTTTGGTTAAAGATGGATTTACCACCTTCTCTCCAAGATACTTCACATAGTTTACACCGACCTTCGCACCCGTTTGCACGAGTTTGGAGGCGCGTTGTAATTTATTAGTAGGAATATAATCTATAGTCTTCATAGTCGTTGTGGTTACGCTTTCGCGGAAGCGAACTGATCCTTAATCAGGAATTTTCCAAAATCTATAATACTTTCTAGCGGAGTGCTGTCAAAAATGTCAAAAATGGCCGCAACAGATTTCTCAATCGCTACATCTGTTTTTTCAAAAGCCGGTGAGTTATCATCCATCCAGTATTTCAAAAGAAATAAAGTCTGTAACCAGGCGCCTTCACTGAAAATTCCAACAGGGTTTTTAGTAATACGGTAGTTTTTCTCGTCATTTCCAGTCTCGATAAGGCCGGATGCAAATTTTTTGACATGGACGCGAAGTTCCTTCAATTGTTCCATCTTCTGGAGCATATTTTTGTGCTCATGCAGCGTAAATAGAATATAACTGCGATTGGCAGTAAGCATTTCGAAGAACGTAAACAAAAA
>JBLHXM010000025.1:0-34116 GCA_047630395.1 Dokdonia sp. | reverse complement strand
GAGCTCAAAGAGAATGAATTTAAGGAATTGTATAAAGACGACGCATCGGCATTGGGTGCTCGTGACTATGTGAAAGATACGGTGATCGACACCGATTTCAGTTTACTATTTCCAGATGATTATATCAATAATATTTCCGAGCGTTTGAATCTATATACGGCACTGAATGCAACCAAAGACGAAGAAGGCTTGGCTGTTTTTGAAAAGAGCCTAGAAGATCGATTTGGCCCCTTACCTCCTCAAGCCAAAGACTTATTAAACTCGGTGCGTATCAAGTGGATCGCCACGAAAATAGGCTTGGAAAAAGTGGTGATGAAAAACGGAAAATTTACCGGATTCTTTATCTCAGATCAGGAAAGTGCATTTTATAATAGTCCGGCGTTTACCAGCGTCTTACAATTTGTGCAAGCCAATGCCTTCCGATGCACGTTGAAAGAGAAGAAATCGACAAAAGGATTGAGATTACTGCTCAAATTTGAGAATGCAGAGAGTATTGAGGAGGTGTATGAAATGTTGTCTCCGTTGATGCCTAAAAACTCATAGACGAATGTCATTTGGTTAAATAACCATATTTATAAGAACACAAAATGATGAGAAAGTTACTTTTATTAATATTAGTTTGCGCCTTTTTTATGAGTTGTAGTTCTGAGAGTTCTACTGACGATACAGCCGATATAGAAGAATCCCCCAATGATACTAATGATGATTCAGGTACAGACAGTTCTGAGGAAATGGTATTACCAGAAATAGCAATACTAGGCTATGAAAATTTCTCAGCCAGCCCTCTATACTTTATTAACTGGGATGAAAATTATGAGAATAAGACGACACTAAATTTGTATGAACAGCTAAATACTGATAGACTCTTTTATTTCTCCGACACTAAAGGTTTTTTCTATGTCACAGATTTTGATTTTAGTAACTCAAAAACGTATAGGTACTCTTTCCTTTCCAACACCTTCCAAGAATATATTAGCACGGATTACTTGGTTAGTCAAGCTCAATCTCCTTTCCAAAGAATCCGTCCGACGGGAGATTATATACTTTCAGAAATTAAGGACAATTCAACTTTTGACAGTTATTTTAATGCTTACAATGTAAATTCCGAAAGTACTTATGAATATTATTTAGGTGAGGGTCAGGTACTTGGAAATGGATCATACATAAAAGGAAGGGATGATTTTGCTTTTTTAATTTTTGACCCCAATGATAATGATAATTATGAGTTACATATATTTAATTTAAGAGATGAGACGCATTTTGAGATATCTTATGAGTTTTCTACGGGATTAATGTATCACGGACCAGATGAAACGCTCTTTGTAAGTGATGGTGATGGATGTCTCGCTGATTATAAGGTGCTAGATCTAAGTACTTTTCAGATCGAAGGGACTGGTACTTTTGGTGAATTACAATGTTCTAATTCATTTATACCAGACAGCAAATTCTTCAATGACCAAATCTTATTTAACCTTGGAAGTCAAGGTGATGTAACTGGATATTCCATGCCCACTATCTATAATTCGACCACACTGGATAGACGTTTTTTTCTTTACCCTGAAATAAGGGATTCTATAAATAATTCGACTCCTATTATAGGTTTTGTGCATGCTATAAATCTTGACCTTGAACTTGAAATTATAATCGCTGGTTATGAGTATCGAGATACAGATAATATTACGAAAGGTGGGGTAGCCTTTTTAAACTATGACCTAGAAGTACTGAAAGTTATTCCCTTGAATGAAATCATTCCAGATCAAATACTTTTTAAATAAATTCTTTTTCTAAAGAGTACTTCGTCTTACAAATCTCCTTCGCCTTCCCCAAGGCATTGGGGGAATATTCTCGCTATTCCAAGAACGAATGGGTGCTTACTTTTAGGCGGTTACAACGGGAACTTCTCTTTCCTGCCAGAAGAACGTGGAATTGAAACCTCCGTTTATGGACAAAGCTTCTTAGGCGCTATTATTTTCGAAATATAAGCTGTCCTACATGAGCTCCATCACAGTCATTTCCTGTAAAATCAATGACAAAAGCACCTGTTGCATCTATGAATCCAGATCCTGTAAAGGAACCTTCACAATCCACAATCGTGTCATTAAAGGTAAAAGAGGTGATGGCAGATCCATCAAGATTAATCCTCATGGTGCCATCATTTGGATTGGTAGTACTACAGCAAGAGGTGTAGTTATCTGTAGCAAAAAAATCAGCATCAATTCTACTTGAATTGGACGCGTTCACTACAAACTTGGCAGTAATCGCAAAACCTGTAAAGGTAACTGTGGGTGTTGTAGAATCCCAAGTTCCAAAGTAATTTCCAGAAAGTGTTTCTTCTTCCATGTCTTGTTCCATTTCTTGTTCTTCTTGCTGTGATTCTGGATCATCAGAACTACAAGAAATGCTCAAAGAAATCATTAAAAAAGCGCAGAGGAATACGTAAAAAGATGTTTTCATTTTGTGGTTGTTTATAGGTTCATTAACCTTCTAAACAATACGCTGGTTAAGTGTATACTTTCAGAATACGTAGGAAATGTATGTCTTTGATATAAGGGTAACGTATTCTCTACTCAAAGAAATAAAACGCGTTTTCAAAATGCTGTAATTGTTTTTGTGTTTTATTATGAAGGACCCCAATGATATCAAAGCGCACCTCCACGTCAAGATTATGTTCTTGAATATAGGCATCGGCGACTTTAATAATGGTGTTACGTTTGCTGGGTGTTACAAACTCCTGAGGATCTCCGAAATAATCTGAATTTCGCGTTTTCACCTCGACAATCACGAGTATGTTTTTTTCCTTTTGGCAAATAATATCTATTTCATTCTTTCCAAAAAACCAATTGCGCTCCCGAATCGTGTAGCCCTCTTTTAGTAAGTGTAGTGCCGCATATTCTTCTCCCCATTGTCCAAGTTCCATGTGATTCATACTGCAAGGAACAGCACCCATTCATTCCAAACAAAAGAAATATTGGAAGATTGATGTATACCCGGAGGTATGGGGAAAAATGAATCCCCTTTTTTGCACTAAAGACCTGTATCATTAACTGAGAGCCCTTTGCATACTGGGAAAATACTGTGAATTCCTCTCTAGCTTCTTCGTTTATTATGCTTTAGTTACTAGCCCGAGCTACCAAACACAAACGAGGACGTTTTGGCTCATGTGAAAAACCTAAATAAACAAAGAAAATGTCTTATTAGTTTTGTGGATAATCCTCAGAATTATATTCATTGACGGAATTCACTCAATTCTATACTTCTTTACTTCCCTGATATATTTTGTGAAATTGGAATTGAAAACAAAAAATCACCATTACTGCGTTATATTGTGTGGTCAGTGCTTCTACTTTTTGAAGGGTTTTTTCCTTGTCAAAGAATATAGGACTGTCTTGAATGAGGGTTACATTGAGTTTCATAAATACTAGGCATTATAAGAGAGGTTGACTTCAGTGGTTGATACCTCTAAACGCGCTTTGGCCCCCAAAATGAGCGCTCGATTATCGTCCAAATGCCCTGCTGGAAAATCAAAAACGACGGGGTAATCACATTCGCCTATGGCATCAAGTATAATGTCTTGAACTGTTTTCCCGAAAGGGATGATATTATCATGCATTTTGGTCATTCCTCCTACAATCAATCCTGCCAAATGATCTAGCATTCCATTGCGTTTGAGGTTCATAATCATCCGGTCCACATGGTATAGATATTCATCCAGATCTTCTATAAAAAGAATTTTTCCTTCGGTCTCTAGGCTAGAAGTACTGCCGCACATAGAGTATAGCATCGAAAGATTTCCCCCTACGAGGGTGCCTTGGGCCATACCATTTCGGTTGGAAGGATGAAGTGTTTTGATTTGGATGCTAGGGAGTTCTCCTAACAATGCTTTTTTTAAGGACGCTTTCGCGAAAGCGGTATTGTTCTCCACACTTACAGGCATCGTACCATGAATGGTTTGAAAACCAATCTTATGGAGATGTGAATGTAAAACAGTGACATCAGAGTACCCTACGATCCACTTTGGATATTTGACAAACTTATAGAAATCCAATTGGTCAATAATCCGTACAGTCCCATAACCACCACGTGCACACCAAATAGCCTTGATGTCGGAATTGTCTAACATCTCCTGAAAATCCTGCACGCGTAGGGCATCATTCCCCGCATATTGATCATCTGCAGCATCAATCGTTTTACCTAAAACAGGAACGAGTCCCCAACTTTTAAGTAAGGCAATACCCTCGGCAAGTTCTTTGGTAGAAATTTTCCTGGCAGTAGCAACCAAACCAACTTTGTCGCCGTATTTAAGAGAAGGAGGTGTAACCATAAAGATATTTTTTACGTCTCAATGTACTAAAATTTAAACTTTCAGGCTTAATTAGTACCCTAGTTAGTATCTTATTAATTATCAGGCTAATAGGCATATTCATCCTTACAAAATTCAATCTATTATGGAAATTCTTACTTCTTGTAACGTAACTTCGATACATCCCTTCATCGGGAAATCCTTGGGATGTTGTCAAAAGCAAACACGTCTTTAGAAGACTGGGAAATGGGTCTAACGGGACAGACCATGGTACCGCCTCTCCCGTCATGATGTTTGGCTCAAAACTAGACAGTAATGGTTTTGTGGGATCACCACCCGATCTTCAAAACACCGATGGAGATGACAACCTTCAATTTGGCACTGATTATAGAAGCCTCTATGCTACCGTATTAAAAGAATGGCGATGCAAAGACGAAGCACTCGTAGATGAAATACTCTTGAATAGAGGATATGAAGCCTTAGATTTAGGCTTCAACTATTCAGACCTCTCGAACTCTAATTTAAGAAATCCTGATAGCTTTTTTCACTTGGCAACTTATCAGAATCAAGTAACACCTTTAGAATTTACACCTCCCTCTCCTGCTAAATTAAATATTGAACTTTTCAATATTATTGGTCAGAAAGTAGGCAACATCAATGATTATTTCTTGCTAACTGTGCCTCATAAAATTGATGTCAAACAAGCGATTCAGAGACGTTTGTTTACGGGTCAATATATCTATAGAATTAACTACGGCGGAACGCTATATAGCAAATTGATTTTAGTTAAATAGCTCAATACACTCTTGTTTCTTCTTCCAAAAAGGCGCTTATTTAAAGAGTGCTTTTTTCTTTATGAATTATTTTTATTACATTAACTCACCCAAATCATCAAGAATTCCAAAATATTCAATAATACCGTACAACCCTGGAATACAACATTTCACAACTTAAAAAAAAGGGTCTAGTTTGCAATAAGCGAACAAAATACCCTAAACAAAGAAGATATTTCTTATACCGATCATATCCGTTTGGTGTAAAAAATGTTCGCATTTATTTTGACTACTTCAGTCATTCATAAACGATCTATCTATGGAAACACAAACATCATGTAACACGGCAACCTTAGCCCCTTATATTCCCACTTCGGAGAACCCTTGGGACCTAAGCAAAGTTAAAAGTATGTATGCCAAATTAGGTTTTGGGGTGTCGCAGACTACCATCAATGAAGCGCTCATTACAACACCTCAAGAAATAATTACAGCAATGGTTTCAGAGGCTGTTAGCCTTCCCGTAACTCCTGCTCCTGCATGGGGCTATTGGAATAAATCACAATTTGACAGTTCTACAGCTAATTATAACTACTACAGAAATGAATGGTCAGAACAAGCCATTGACGATTTTACAAAGAACGGGCTACGTGATAGATTGAGCTTGTTTTGGTCTAATCATTTTGTAACGGAATTACGCGTCTATTCTTCACCTGGCTATCAGTTCCAATATTACAATACCATTCAAACACATGCTATTGGAAACTTCAAGAATTTTGTTCACGATATTGGGCTTACGGGAGCCATGCTCCGTTATTTAAATGGGTTTCAAAATAAAGAAAATTCTCCCAATGAAAATTATGCAAGAGAATTATACGAGTTATTTACGCTAGGTGTTAATAATGGGTATACGGAAACGGATATTACGGAAACTGCCAAAGCCTTAACAGGATGGAACAGCTGGTCTTCTACTTGGGGGCCGATCTACTTCAACAGCAATACATGGGACAACGATAATAAAACCATTTTTGATCAAACTGACAAATGGAAATACGACGATGTAATCGATATCTTATTTGCTGAAAGAGGCAACTTAGTAGGGCCCTATATCGCTAGAAAACTATACAAATACTTTGTGAGCCCCGCTGTAAACGAGGACATTGTTGCTCAATTAGGTCAAATCCTAGTTGACAACAATTTTGAATTGAGACCAATGCTCGAGACGCTCTTCTTGAGTCAACACTTCCACGATGCAACTTCTCAAGGCGTTTTGATTAAAAGCCCAATGGATCTTTTTCTTTCATTTGATAATATCAGTAGTTTGACCTTTGATCGTTTCTATAATATCAATCGAATTTATAGGATTTATGGATCAAATCTCGGGCAACAACTGTTCAATCCTATAGACGTTGCAGGATGGCAAGGCGATGAGAGTTGGATCGATTCGAACACAATTATCCTCCGGTGGGATTACCTAGACTACGTTATTAGTAAAATGAAACAGAATGATACGGAACAGTTCAGAACTCTAGCCTTTTCAATGCTAGATGGAAATACCAACGACCCTGTTTTAGTAACCAAAACCATTGTTAATAATTTCTTAGCAAGACCGTTGATCAATGATAGCGACTATGACGAAGCCATAGAAGTTTTTAAAGGAGAAGTTCCTAGCAACTATTACGAAAATGGTATTTGGGATTTATACTTTGACTCTGTACCAGACCAGGTAGAAGACCTTTTACGCTACATCACTAAACTTCCTGAATTCCAATTAAAATAGACTCTTATGTGCGATCATCATAAAGGAAGGCATATTAATGCCTCAAGACCGAAAAACGAAGAAAAACATAACGAAGAACACCAAACTTGGAATCGGCGATCATTCCTGCAGGCCCTTGGCTTAGTAGGAGGTGGAACCATTGCTTTTGCAAACAACGCGTTAACAATTAATAAACCATCACCATTAGGCATGGCACTAACCCAGTCCGATAATGAAAATATCCTGGTGATTGTGCGTTTGAAAGGAGGAAACGACGGTCTTAATACTGTCGTTCCCATCTATGATTATGATACTTATGCCAATGCTAGGCCTTCTATTAAAATAAATCAACAAGATACTTTTGCCTTGAGTCCAGATTTTGCGATGCCAGACTATATGAATCCTCTTGAATCTGTTTGGGGAGACGGAAAGATGAAAGTGATACATGGAGTTGGTTATGGAGATCAATCACTTTCTCATTTTTCATCTTCCGATATTTGGGCAAGTACAGATGCCACAAATCAAGAAGACACTGGGTGGATGGGACGCTATTTTGAAGACCTCTATCCTGATTACTTATTCAATCCTCCTGCTTCGCCGCCAGCAATCCAAATTGGAAGCTCAGGCAACTTTATTTTTAACGGGAATGACCTTAATTATTCTTTTGCAGTTTCCGATCCACAAACCTTGTTTTCAATTGCAGAAAGCGGAACCGTTTATGACGTGACTAACCTTCCTGATTGTACCCATGGTGATAAACTAGGTTTTTTACGTGCCTTAGCAAATACAACCTATAACTATGCAGGAGTTATCAATGAAGCCTATGATAATTCTACCGATCAGGTAGATTATGGTACTACAAGCCTGGGGAAACAATTAAGCCTGGTTTCTCGATTGATTAAAGGAAATCTCGGCACCAAAATTTATATGGTCACTTTGAATGGTTTTGACACCCATAGTAACCAAGCTTTAAAACATGAGACCCTCATGACGACTCTTTCTGAGACCATGGCGGCCTTTTATCAGGACCTTGGTCAAGCAGGGTGGGATGACAAAGTGTTAGGAATGACCATTTCTGAATTTGGTCGTCGGCCGTATGAAAATGGATCCAAGGGAACTGACCACGGAGCAGCTTCGTCTATGTTGATGTTTGGGCCAGCCCTCAATGGTAATGGTTTTCAAGGAATACATCCAGACCTGAACGATGTAGACGCGCGAGGAAACTTAAAATTTGACGTTGACTATCGTTCCGTGTATACCTCAATTCTCACAGACTGGCTCTGTATTGACGCTCCTTTAGTGAACCTTATTATGCTTGGACAGGAGTACCCCTCCTTGGATTTAGGCTTCAATTGTTCCAGTCTAAGCACAGGTGATTTTAACGATTCCTCCATTGGAGTTCTCCATTCGGCCTATTACAAAGAACAAGACACTTTTATTCATTTTACCAATCCTTCAACGGCGCATGTCGTCGTGAAATTGTACAACTTACTCGGACAAGAAATTGGTACGATTAAAAACGAAATGCTCTTTTCTGGTGAACATAATATCAATGTCAAAAAATCTATGAATACGCAGTTGCAAACAGGACAGTATATCTATCGGATTGCTGTAAGTGGAAAATTTTATAGTAAATCGTTGTTGATCTTATAATCGATGAAGGCACTCAGAGTTGAAGTGTGGGATCCTTTTCGAGTCAAACGGGATATAAAATCGATGCGCACTGTCCTCAGCAGGGGTCAAAGTGCGACCGTATGTCTTAGAAGCTTTCGCGAAAGCGCTCTTCATAAAAATCTTGCAATGATTCAAGACGATGTATGTCTCTATAACACTGTGGTAAACTCTCACCAATGGTGCGTTACTTACATCAATTTACCTATTTTTGTGGCTTATAAACACAATACATGTCACAACGCTATACCATTACCGCAGCATTACCGTATACCAACGGTCCCATTCATATCGGACACCTCGCAGGAGTGTATGTTCCAGCAGATATTTATGCCCGCTATCTCCGGATGCAAGGTGCTGATGTAGCCTTTATTTGTGGAAGTGATGAACACGGTGTTCCCATTACCATCAAAGCAAAAAAAGAAGGAGTTACTCCGCAAGATGTTGTAGACAAATACAATGCAATTATCAAACAGTCTTTCTTGGACTTCGGAATTACCTTTGATAACTATTCGCGGACTTCCGCAAAGATTCATCATGACACGGCTTCTGAGTTTTTTACAAACATGTACGATCAAGGGAAGTTTCTTGAAGAAACCAATGAGCAACTCTATGATGCCGAAGCCAATCAATTTTTAGCCGATCGTTTCGTGACAGGAACCTGTCCGAAATGTGGTTTTGAAGAAGCTTATGGCGATCAATGTGAAAACTGTGGAACCTCTCATAACGCCACCGATTTAATCAATCCTAAAAGTGCGATTACAGGTGCCGTACCTAGCCTTAAAGAAACCAAACACTGGTTTTTACCGCTGGATCAATACGATGGATTCTTTAGAGAATGGATCCTAAAAGAACATAAAAAAGATTGGAAAACCAATGTCTACGGACAGTGTAAATCCTGGATTGACGATGGCCTGAGACCAAGAGCGGTCACCCGTGATCTAGATTGGGGAATTCCTGTACCACTGGCAGGCGCCGAAGGAAAAGTGCTCTATGTATGGTTTGACGCTCCTATAGGATATATTTCATCGACCAAAGAATGGGCCGCCCGTGAAGGGAAAGATTGGGAGCCTTACTGGAAAGACGAAAACACAAAATTGGTTCACTTCATCGGAAAGGATAATATTGTATTTCACTGTATCATTTTTCCAGCGATGCTGAAAGGACATGGGGGATATATTTTGCCTGAAAATGTACCTGCCAATGAGTTCTTGAACTTGGAAGGCCGTAAACTATCCACTTCAAAAAATTGGGCAGTATGGTTGCATGAATACTTGGAAGATTTTCCGGAGCAACAAGATGTATTGAGATATACGCTTACCGCTAATGCGCCTGAAAGTAAAGACAATGATTTTACTTGGAAAGATTTCCAGACCCGCAATAACAGTGAATTAGTAGCCATTTTTGGCAACTTTATCAATAGAGTTGCGGTACTGACACAAAAATACTATGAAGGTGAGGTTCCTACACCAGGCGCTTTCAAGGATATCGATACTCAGACGTTGGAGACCGTAAGAGCGTATCCATCTGTGATAGGGAGTAGTATTGAAAAATACCGCTTTCGCGAAAGCCAAACAGAACTCATGAATCTCGCCCGACTCGGAAATAAATACCTAGCCGACGAAGAGCCATGGAAAACGATTAAAACGGATGAAGAGCGCACCAAAACAGTGATGTATGTTGCCTTACAAATCGCAACAGCCTTAGCGGTTTTAAGCGAGCCACTATTGCCTTTTACTTCTAAAAAACTAAAAACAATTCTAAATATACCACCAGCTAGTCACCCTGAGCCCGTCGAAGGGCATTTAAGCTGGAATGATATAGCCACAAAAGAGGTTTTGTTACCATCGGGGCATCAGTGTGGAAAATCAGAATTACTCTTCTCGAAAATAGAAGATGATCAAATGCAAAAGCAATTGGATAAACTCGAAGCCAGCAAAAAAGCCAATGCCGCAGAAAACGCGGTGGTAACGCCCCAAAAAGAAACAATCGCCTTTGATGATTTTACCAAACTCGATTTACGTGTAGGGACCATCATTGAAGCCGAAAAAATGCCAAAAACCAAAAAGCTACTCGTACTTAAAGTAGATACCGGTATTGACACCAGAACCATCGTTTCTGGGATCGCAGAGAGTTTTAAACCGGAAGATGTTATTGGTAAAAAAGTCACCGTTCTTGTCAACCTAGCGCCTCGTGCTTTGCGCGGTGTTGAGAGTGAAGGAATGATCCTGATGACTGAAAATGCTGATGGGAAATTGGTCTTTGTGAATCCAGATACTTCGACGGCGCTCAGTACAGGTGAGGATGGAGTGAAGCCTGGTAGCACCATCAACTAAAACCAATATGAAAAATATTTTTATACTTATAGCCTTTTTATGGGCCTGTACTACTTTGGGACAAGAAAGCGCCATACGGTTTAACAATCTTGATTTTAAAGCTAAAAAAAGAAACATTGAAAACTATTCTTTATCCGATTCCAAGACAAATAACTTAGCGATCATTTTAGCGCAAAAAGAAAAAGTCTACGGATATCTTTATTCTTCTGATTTTAAGAAAATAGGTGAAGCGACGGGTGCTCATATTGACAGAAAATATAAAAAAGTCATTGGGTACAGCATAGATGGTGAAAAGACGTATACCCTTGTTTTCTCTGCGATTTCCAATAAAAGATTTGGATATATTTCATTTGACCTCGAAAAAGGAGAGACCACAACCGATGAGGTCGAATTTAAGTTTGATGGAGAGCAATATCTTGAAACTATTAATTTTGAGAATAGGTTGGTTATGATGAGCGCTACCAAAAATAATGTGCTCATATTGAGAGAATTTACTTCAGATTTTACGTTTGAAAAAATCGCTACTTTTCAATTAGACTCCGACGATAAAGAGCAGCGATTACTTCGACGAAAGAGTTTTCTCACGTCTTTTATCGGAATCACTAAAATTGAAAACCGCGTCCCGAACACCATAGAACGTAGCTCAAAGAAAAATAAATTTTATCATCAAGATGATAAAGTATATATCACTTTTGAAGAAGATGAAAAGCAAACAATTCTTTGCATCATTGACCTTACAAGTCTAGCACTAACAACTAAATTATTTGAATATCCAGAAGGGAGAATCTCCGATTTCAAAAATCACAATTCTTTTATACATGGTGAAAACCTATTTCATATTGCAAGTTCGCGTGACGAAATGATCTTCCAGGTTAAGAATTTTAATAATGAGATTTTAAAAGAATACTACGTTGATAAAGAAAGTGAAATAACATTTAAAAATTCATCCATTTTGCAAAGTGGCTCTACCTCCAACAAAGGAAAAAGAGAACTAAAAACAACAAAACAATTCTTGAGAAAAATCACAAATGGCAACATAGGGCTCTCCATACTTAAAGAAGACGAAAACTATCAAATTACCTTGGGGAGTTCTGTACTGATGAATTCAGGTGGTGTTGGCTTTGTTGGTGCTCCAATGGGCGGTACGACCATTTCTGTGGGTGGAGGAAATATAATATATACGCCTGCTTATAATCCCACTTTCTTATCGTTTAACGGCTATGTATACTCAAAAGCTGTATATATTAATGCCCTTTTTGATGCCGACTTTAACCACATCAAGGAAACGGCCTTTGAAGACAATATTTTTGACAGGATTAAGGACTATAAAGAAGACCTTAAATGGAATATGGCAGAAGACATTTTTATACACAACAACAAAACATACTTCAGTTCCTGGAACGTCAAAGGTAGAGAATATCATTTGCTCGAATTCTAGATGAAAACTATTAGAATCGAGCACTCTAAAAAATCTGACGTATCCTCTCGATAATCAAATCTGTTTCTGTCCATGATTTTCCAAGTCGGATGATTATTAGATCTTAACTGGGCTTACCGAGATAGTTTTTTCATGTTTTTATGCTAAGGATAGTGTGATTTCATTTGGTTAACTAATACTACCAAAGCCATTCATTTTTCACTCCATAGACCGTTAATTTTCTTTATTTTTGAGCACCTCATTAATACCATTACTTCTTTGCTCGCATATATTCTCAAACACACCACCCTACCCGAAAAAGGCATTCAAAATACTCTAAAACTACTTGCAGAGGATTGTACGCTGCCTTTTATTGCACGGTACCGTAAAGAGGCTACTGGCAATCTAGATGAAGTTGAAATTGGAAAAATTATTGAATTAAAGGATCAGTTTGAAGCCCTAGAAAAACGTAAAAAGACGATTTTAAAAGCCTTCGAAGAGCAAGGGGTGTTGACGGCTGAACTCTCTTCAAAAGTAGAAGCCGCTCAGGACCTCACGACCCTAGAGGACCTCTATCTTCCCTATAAGAAAAAGCGAAAGACCAAAGCAGAAACTGCCCGATTAAACGGGCTGGAACCGCTCGCCAAAATCATTATGGCGCAAAGTTCGCAAGATCCGGAAGGACTTGCTCATCGATATACAAACAAGGAAGTAGGCTGCGCAAAAGAAGCCTTAGAAGGCGCCCGTCACATCATCGCCGAGTGGATCAATGAACGAGCAGATATTCGAAGCCAAATCCGCCAACAACTCAGTCGCTTTGCCATCATAGAAACCAAAGTTATCAAGACAAAGGAGTCTGATGAGAAAGCTCAAAAATATAGGGATTACTTTGATTGGTCTGAATCTTTAAGCCGTTGTCCTTCCCACCGCTTACTCGCAATACTCCGTGCAGACAACGAAGGATTTATCCGAACTAAAATAACTATTGATGATGAGCGTGCCTTAGAGAAAATAGAGCGTAAAATTATCCGATCAAACACTGCTTGTGCGGCTCAAATCCAACTAGCAATAAAAGATGCTTACAAACGGTTACTACTCCCTTCCTTGTCCAATGAATGTTTATCTGAGGCCAAAAAGAAAGCTGATGAGACTGCCATACATGTATTTGCCAAAAACCTCAAGCAACTCCTTTTAGGTTCGCCCCTTGGAGAAAAACGCATCCTCGCTCTTGACCCTGGTTTTCGCACGGGTTGTAAGCTAGTTTGTCTGGATGCTCAGGGAGGTTTGATGCACAATGAAACGATCTATCCACATGCGCCAAAGAATGATGACAAAGGAGCAATAAAAAAAATAAGCACCCTTACCGATGCCTATAAAATAGAAGCCATTGCAATAGGCAATGGTACCGCTTCCCGCGAAACCGAACAACTTATCAAACGCATCCATTTTAAAAATGCGATTGAAGTTTTTGTGGTGAGTGAAGCAGGGGCTTCGATTTACTCGGCGAGTAAAATTGCTCGTGAGGAGTTTCCCAATTACGATGTAACAGTGCGTGGCGCTGTTTCCATAGGTCGCCGACTCGCAGATCCACTAGCCGAACTGGTGAAGATTGATGCCAAGTCGATTGGTGTGGGACAATACCAGCATGATGTAGATCAAACAGCACTCAAAAACAGTTTAGATCGTGTGGTCGAAAATTGTGTGAATGCGGTCGGCGTCAATATTAATACGGCCAGTGCACCCTTATTGAGTTATGTATCGGGTATTGGCCCTAAACTAGCAGAAGGAGTGGTACGCTTTCGCGAAAGCGAGGGTCCCTTTGCCTCTAGAGTTGGAATTAAAAAAGTGCCCCGTCTGGGCGGGAAAGCCTATGAACAGGCCGCCGGGTTCCTCAGAATCAAAGGCGCTAAAAACCCGCTGGATGACTCTTCAGTACATCCAGAACGTTATAAATTGGTTCAAAAAATAGCGAAAGATCAAAAAGTGTCTATCTCCGAAATGATCGGGAACGCCTCTTTATTACAATCGATTGACCTTACAAAATATGTCACTGAAGATATTGGGATACCCACACTCACAGACATTCTCAAGGAACTTGAAAAACCTGGATTAGATATTCGTGAGAAGGCGAAAGTCTTTACTTTCAATCAAAATATCCGTACAATAGAAGATGTACACCCAGGACAATTACTCCCTGGGATTGTAAACAACGTCACCGCTTTTGGAGCTTTTGTAGATATCGGCATCAAAGAAAGTGGCTTGATTCATATTTCGAACCTCGCAGATGGTTTTGTCTCTGATGTTTCGGCCCATGTGAGTTTGCAACAACAGGTCATTGTCAAAGTACTAGAAGTAGATATTCCGCGAAAGCGGATTCAGTTGAAGTTGGAGAAATAACCTATTTACAGTCATGAACAGATTTCTTATCCTATTTTTTACCATCGTAGCCCTACAAACCAAGGCACAAGAACCTGTGCTCAGTCTTCCAGCAAATAAAGATTTAAAAAAAAGTGATCAAATTTTTGCGATCCCAAATAAGACAGGAAAGGAATTTGCAACCTTTGTAATCAAAAATAAGACCATTACGGGGATTCTGATAGATGCCAACTTTCAAGTTAAAAAAGAGCTCACAACGAGTATAAAATCAAATTTTGGATCAATGATTGCGCATGAATATGTGAGCAATTTTTATTCCATTTACTTCTTCAGTCAAATAGATAAAAAACTCCGCCGCATACGCTTCGATTTTGAAAATAGTAGCACTAGAGTAACTTCCGCAAATATACCTAGCAAGAAGCAAATTTTCTTAAAAGGTTTTGCGTATCAGGATCACTTTTATATAGTAAATATCCATAAGAATTCCTCAAAACTGCATTTTTATATTTTCTCCCCAGACGGGGGAGTTTCTGAAAAAGAAATTGAGCTACCTGAATATTTTAGAAACTTTAAAAAACGACCGTCCACACTTTATGATAACATTACTCTTGGTAGTCCTAGGATGTCCAAAATTGCTCGCGTCGATGAAGAATTACCAACACCCACGACTATTTCTGCACACGCCTCAAAAATGTATTTAAAGGATTCTTCTCTTATTTTTACCGCCGACAAAAATCCTTTCTATACTTATATTATAGACATTGATTTGCAAAATTTTGAAGGAAATGTGAACGTATTTGCCAAGCGTGTTCTGGATAATCCTGATGTAATTACAAGATCAAACTCATTTCTAAATGATGGTCTTTTGTATTCCTTAACACACAATGGCATTGAATTGTACATAGATATTTGGAATTTAGCATCAAGAGCAAAAGTAAAGGAACTCGCTTTCCACAAAACAGAAGACGTATTTCTAGAACATCCTGTTCTAGAAGAAGGCCTTTTTGAAGAAGATCAGTTGAAGCGATTAAAAACTAAAAAGATTCTGAGTAATTTTGGTGCCGGAAGCAAAGGGATATCGATAAAAAAAGTTGGAGACAATTATCTTTTTATTTTGGGCAGTACGTATCCAAATGCGATACCTAATTTCACAACATCCTTCGGAGATTTTTCAACCATGCGATACAGTATCCAAGATTATGAGACTAAACGTGAGCTAGAAGCATATTTTGATAAGGACTTTAATTTAATAACTACCCCAGTTCAAGCAAATGCATTTGACAATTTGAGATTTATTTCTCAACAGGCCGATTTTAAAAAAATAGATGCCCTACTAAAAATTGATGATGCATATGTCTTTATGTATCTCATGACCAAAACAGGAAAAATAAATTACTTTGTTTCCAAAGAAACGGAATAATGCTCAAAATCGCCTTTCATCCTATCTATAAACACCATCTCCCTGATGGACACCGTTTTCCTATGGCGAAGTACGATTTATTACCGCGCCAACTCATACACGAAGGCACTTGTGATAGAGGTAATTTCTTTGAACCCGATTTTATAGATGACAGCCATGTCCTGCGCTGTCATACGCAAGACTATTTTGAGAACCTCATGGCACTCACCATCGACCCTAAGGCAGCTCGAAAAGTCGGGTTCCCCTTATCTGCAGAACTCGTACAACGAGAACGCATTATCGCCGATGGCACGATTAAAGGCTGTCAGTATGCTTTAGAACATGGTATTGCTATGAATATCGCTGGCGGTACGCATCACGCCTTTACAGATCACGGAGAAGCCTTTTGCATGCTAAATGATCAAGCTATTGGGGCTCGATATCTTCAAACACAAGGACTGGCTAAAAAGATACTGATTGTTGACCTTGACGTACATCAAGGCAATGGTACTGCCCAGATATTTCAAAACGACGAGTCCGTATTCACCTTTTCCATGCACGGGAAAGCTAACTATCCCTTCCGAAAAGAAACTTCAGACCTCGACATTGCCCTCGAAACAAACACCTCCGACGCCGATTATTTAAAACCTCTCAAAGAGATCCTTCCTAAACTCATTGAAGAACAACAGCCTGATTTTATCTTCTATCTCTGTGGTGTCGATATTCTGGCAAGTGACAAACTAGGAAAATTAGACTGTACAATCGCCGGTTGTAAAGAACGTGATCGTTTTGTACTACAAACATGTAAAGATTATAATATCCCTGTGCAATGTAGTATGGGAGGAGGATATTCTCCAGATATCAAAGTGATCATTGATGCCCACGCCAATACTTTTAGGCAGGCTCAACACATCTATTTCTAAACAAAAAAGAGCCGGTCGAAAACGTATTGAGTATGAATACATACACAACTTCGACAGGCTCAGTTTGACAGCTACATGTTACTTTTTAGACAGGCCCAAACCATTTTTCGCAGCGCAAAACTATAAAGATTATCCTTTAATGGCGCCTTTCTTAGCCGCTTTTAAATGCTCTGCATAAAAGCCCATCATGGCTTGATAGAAGCTCAATGTATTTTCCTCTTTGGCAAAACCGTGACCTTCATCATACTTTACCATATACGGAACGTTTACCCCTCTTGCTCTTAACTTTTCAACGATCTGATCTGCTTCGTTGATATTGACACGAGGGTCATTAGCTCCTTGCACAACAAATAATGGCTTCTCAATCTTGTCTACATGCAAGGCTGGTGAAATCTCATTCATAATCGCTTGCTCTTCCGGCACATTTGGGTTGTACCAAATCTTGTGCATTAAATCTCTATACTTTTCCCAGTATGCTGGAAATGAATCCATGAAGGTATTTAAGTTACTTACCCCTACATAATCGACTCCACAGGCATAACGCTCAGGTGTTTTGGTCATCCCACGTAATACGGCATATCCACCATGACTTCCGCCATAAATAGCCACTTTGTCCTTATCTACATAGCCTTGCTCGATCACATAATCCAATCCATCTTCTACATCATCCATTGCTTTTCTTCCGATCTGGCCAAAACCTCCATTGAGAAATGCTTTTCCATACCCTCCTGAAATTCTAAAGTTCACATGAAGTGTCGCATACCCACGGCTGGCAAATAATTGCGCTTCTGGATTGAAACCCCAGTTGTCACGAATTCCCTGTGGCCCTCCATGCGGATTCACAATCAGTGGTAATTTTTCTCCTTTTTGGGCTCCAGCAGGCAATGTAATATATCCATGTATGGTCAGACCGTCACGACTTTTAAAAGTGATCGGTGTCATTGTTGCCATATCCTTTTCTTCCAACTGTGGAAGCAACTTATACAATAAGGTTACAGTATCTTTTTTGACATCATACAAGTGATACTCTCCCACAATACGATCACTGGTGATTACGACCATATACTTGCTTTCATCATCCGTTCTTCCAACGGTGAAGAACTGCTTATCTCCAAATTCGGCCTTCAAACGTTTGTAAATTTTCTTGTAGGTCTTACTTACCGGAATAATCACTTGCTTCTCTGCTGTAAATGAGAAATAATCGATCTCATAATTACGCTTTCGCGAAAGCGACATTCCGCTCACATCATAGGTGTCATCTTCAAACATTGTCTCTATCACCCTATTCTCCTTCAGGTCATAGCGTTGAATCCGTGTTTTATCTGAATCCAAGTTGGAAACAACATACGCATCATGCGCATACTCTGTGCTATAATCAA
The DNA here is from genome assembly GCA_047630395.1 of Dokdonia sp. Classification (GTDB taxonomy): domain Bacteria; phylum Bacteroidota; class Bacteroidia; order Flavobacteriales; family Flavobacteriaceae; genus Dokdonia. The sequence goes on along the minus strand of JBLHXM010000025.1, from coordinate 15,786 downwards.
AACGGCTAATAGCAAAACTATCACCAAAAGGAGCAACTAATAATTGCTTGAACGCACCGTCCACATTGTACAAGATTTCTGTCTCGATACCATTGATAATTCTCGAGATTGCACGTAAATTTCCTTTACGGTCAAAATCATAACCCGCTACAGGTGGATCACCTGCTTCAACAGTATATAGCTTTTCGGCATCACCAGTGATGATGTTCAATTTATAAGGTTCTTCCTGCTCCTTATTGTCTTTATTCATTTGAACAATGACATGTTCTTTATCTTCCTTAAGGATCGCCAATAGGTTTACCTTCACCTCATCATAAGGTGTTAATTCATTGTTGTTAGAACCATCTAGGTCTACTCCAAAAAGATGGTAGTTTTCATTTCCTCCTTTATCTTGCAAGTACAATACTCTGTCTTCACTCGCCCAAAAATATCCACGAATTAGATCTTCTTGTTGTTGTACCAATAGCGTTTCTTCCTGCGTATCCGTATTTTTCAAAAACAGATCACGCTCTCCCGTATCACGTCGCTTCATATATGACAAATACTTCCCGTCTGGGGATAGTTTAAATGAATATGCTGCCGGTGTTTTAAAATAATCGGCGACAGAGTATTTAAAGTCTCCATCTTCTTTTGCGGCTAGCTTGGCTAGATCGATATCAGATGTTGGTAAGGAAGTATTTCCTGGTTTTGTTTTTACAGTCGCTTTCAAATCAAGCGGATATTCTTGTCCCATTTGTGTATATGTTCCTTTGATTATATTGTTTTCAAAGGTACCTAAATACGACATCTTCATCTTAGCAGATGTGACGGTAAGTTGTGTCCCATTCAAGACAGCGCTATCCATTTCAATTCCTGTGGCTCCTTGTGCGGGAACATCTAAAGTTGCTGACAAGCCTTCATCCGTTGTGGTGAAGTTATAAATAAGTTCGAGCTGCATTCCTTGGACATCCAACGTCCCTGCATAGGCTCCGTTTAATTCTTGGGCCGCAAGATGCCCTGTACAAAAGGCGACGACCAACACGGTAATGGTTTTAATAATTGTGTTCATATGAGCTTGTTTTAAGTGTTAGTATCATAAAATGTAAAATATTACAATTCCGGTTAAAATTCCCAAAACTAATTTTTCAGATTGAGCAAAAGAAAATGGTGTTGTTTTCATAAATGTATGTTTCAAGATCTCTCAGATTGTTTGAGTTGTTTGGTAATGACATTAAAGATTAGTAGTAAGGTGACTGCCAATAATAGTTTCCCTTCTAGCGGCGAGCCATCCATATAATTATCTAGCCATAGCCCTGCGGCTAAAAGAATATTAAAAGAAGTCGTATACTAATGTTCATAGTATATGAGTAGTCCCAATGTAATAAATGTTACAATCGGCAAATATTAAGGATTAAGCAACGACCACTTTCGTAAAACCGACACTACAAATTCCTTCTGAACGCTTATCTTCGTAGGGTGCAAAACCACTTTGATTATCTCATATTAGGCGGTGGCCTCTCCGGGCTTAACTTGGCAATGCAGCTCGAGGCTGATCCCTTTTTTAAGGAAAAGAATATTGCGATCATTGAAGCCTCTTCCAAGACAAAAAACGACCGCACTTGGTGTTTTTGGGAGCATACAAAGGGACCTTATGAACACTTAGTTTCCCATCGTTGGGAAAACATCCAATTCAAGAGTCCCGTCTTTTCTGATACGATTTCCATTACACCGTATACCTATAAGAAAATAGAAGGAGAGGATTTTTACGCTTTCGCGAAAGCGCAACTCAAAGCACCCATCATACAAGCGAAGGTGTTGCACACAGAAGATCGAGGCGGTCAAGTGACAGTAACCACAGATATGGGGACCTATACAGCATCCAAAGTTTTCTCGAGCATTCTTCAACCCGAACTGCTTGAGCACCAAAAACAGCAGCAATACCTCAAGCAGCATTTTATAGGCTGGTTTATCAAAACGGAAACACCCACTTTTAACCCACAAACGGCCACCTTTATGGATTTCACAGTCCCACAAAAAGGAAATTGCCGATTTATGTATGTACTTCCTACATCGCCTACAGAAGCCCTGTTTGAGTACACCCTTTTCTCCAAAGACCTTCTATCAGACGCCGAATACGAAAGAGCAATTGCTGAGTATTTAGAAAAAATAGGGATTACTGCATACAGCATTGAACGTACTGAGAAAGGAAACATCCCCATGAGTTCGTATCGTTTTGAGCAGCACAATACAGAAAATATCGTCCATATAGGGAGTGCTGGCGGTTGGACCAAAGCGAGCACTGGATTTACCTTCCAACACAGTCTCAAACGCACGGAAACACTTCTTGCCTTTTTAAAACAAGGAAAAGATTTTACTCGTTACAAAACAGCAAGTCGTTTCTGGTGGTATGACCTTGTTTTTGTGGATGTCCTTTATAGAAAGAATCATTTGGGAGCCCCTATTTTTGGGACTATGTTTAAAAAGAATCCTACAGATCGAATCTTCCGCTTTCTAGACAATGAAACACGCTTTTCGGAAGAAGTTCGCATCATGTGGAGTCTTCCCAAATTGGAATTTATCAAAGGAGCTATTCATCGGTTCTGGGCAATGTTCCGATAGTTCTTTCGACTTACATTCCGCGTTCTTTTTGAATGGTTTCGTAGGCTTCTTGAACCATTCTAAACTTATCTTCAGCCCCATTGCGATAGGCTTCATCCATATGTTGTAATTTATCAGGATGGTATTTTTTTGCCATGGTTCTAAAGGCTTTTTTAACCTCATCATTTGTAGCACTTTTCTCTATCTCCAAAATTTTATAAGAACTATCTGCCTTTTTGATAAACATGGCTTTGATACTCTCAAAATCTTGATTATTGAGTCTAAAGTGTCCTGCAATAGTTTCTAAAACATCCACTTCAGATTGTGATATCTGACCGTCTGCTTGAGCGATGCCAAATAGAAAATGTAAAATTTGAAGACGCACTTCATAGCGGGTACGTGCATTGAGGTACGTACAAATACGAGAAGCAGAAACCTCTCGATTTTTAATCACATCATTAAAAGTTCTAAAGGTTGCATTGGCTCTTTCCTTCCCATAGGCTCTTACAAAATACTGTCGTGCATAGTCGAGTTCATTTTGACTCACAGTGCCATCTGCCTTGATAACTATAGAGGCAAGAGAGAGCAGATTCAATTCAAAATCACCAGGAGAAACATTGCTCTTTGTCGCATTATCAAAGACATCTTTAAAACTACGACCACCAGTATTTCCGGTCTTCTTTCCTTGATTGATCAAGGAATCAATCGCTGAACCAATAAAATAACCAACCACTGCACCAAAAAACCCGCGCCCCGCAATCCATCCCACGACGGCACCTATATATTTAACCATGTACTATTATACTTAAGAGAACTACAAAAATACATGTTCTCAGCTATATGACGCTGCTCCTTGCAGAATGTTACGAATGATAAATCACCGATGTGATAAAACGAAACATCACTCTTTACGCTCGCCTCTAGTTTCTCAAAAAACATTCCATGTCAGTAATCATCTGCCATAATTTCCGCCTTACCATCTGAGGAACGTTTTTTGTACCTTTGGTTACAAAATAAATTGATTATGTATCCAGCAGATTTAGTAAAACCGATGCGTGAAGACCTTACCCGTAATGGCTTCACAGAATTACATACAATAGATGATGTAAACGCAGCAATGAAAAAAGAAGGAACAACCTTAATGGTTGTAAATTCTGTTTGTGGTTGTGCCGCACGAAATGCGCGCCCTGCAGCAGTTCACGCTGTAACAAATGGGAAAAAACCTGACAATGTCTTTACCGTATTTGCAGGTGTAGATGGAGAAGCCACTGATTTGGCTCGTAGCTTTATGGTTCCTTTTCCTCCTTCAAGTCCTTCTATGGCCTTGTTTAAAAATGGAGAATTAGTACATATGCTAGAACGTCATCATATCGAAGGACGTCCTGCAGAACTAATTGCAGAAAACCTTATCGATGCTTTTAATGAGCATTGCTAAGCCACTATTTTGCGTTTAGAATATTAAAAACCGTTTCCTTTGAAGCGGTTTTTTTATTTTTACGCTTTCGCGAAAGCTGTCACATAATACCTGACAACATCTCAGAAATACGATTGAAAGTACATCACATGAAAAAGATACTCGCCTATCCCCTCACCATCATTTACTACCTATGCTTTGGGTTGGCGCTCGTCATCTTCCATCCGATACAATGGATTTGCCTGACTGTTTTTGGCTACCAAGCCCATAAAAATAGTGTCGTCATTTTGAATTTCTTCTTAATGCGCTGTCTAAATCTGCTGGGAACAAGCTTTCGCTTTGACAATCCGCATACAATCGCCTTGGATCAGCCATGTATTATTGTAGCCAATCATCAAGGCACCTATGATATTCCTTCTATCATCTGGCATATGCGTCATTTGCACCCTAAATTTATCAGCAAAAAAGAACTAGGAAAAGGAATTCCAAGCATTTCCTATAATCTCAGACATGGGGGTTCAGTGCTCATTGACAGAAAGGACAAGGCACAAGCAATAAATGCTATCAAAGGACTCACCAACTATCTCAATACGAATCATCGCTCTGTGGTTATTTTTCCAGAGGGCACCCGAAGTAAAGATGGAATCCCTATGCGCTTTGCAACGGCTGGCCTCAAAACACTGTTTGAAGCGATGCCAACGGCACTTATCATCCCTATAACCATACAGAATTCATGGAAACTGAACCGATGGGGTGGTTTTCCTATGGATCTTGGGGTTCAAATACAACATACCGTACACCCAACAATTCGTGTAGATTCTAATGATCACGAAACTTTGATACGTAACATTGAGAGTATCATTTTACACGACTTTCCAGAAATACGTGAACGCAGAAAATAAAAGACAAGACAATGGCACACACAACACTCATTCAAAATACAATCACTTTTGTAAAAACAACACTCCAAAATGCGGAAGGAGGTCATGATTGGTTTCATATAGAACGGGTATATAACAACGCACGCCACATTGCTCAAGGTGAAAAGGTAAACCATGATATCGTCGCATTAGGGGCTCTTCTCCATGATATCGCAGATTCTAAATTCCACAATGGAGACGAGACGGTAGGCCCCAAAGTTGCTACTACTTTCTTATTGAGTCAAAACGTGGACAGCACAATGATTGACCACGTAGTTCAAATCATCAAAAATATTTCCTTCAAAGGCGGAAACAAGGAACAAGCTTTCACTTCTCCCGAGCTAGATGTCGTCCAAGATGCTGATCGATTAGACGCTATTGGAGCTATTGGAATAGCACGTACTTTTAATTACGGCGGATTTAAAAATCGAAAAATTTATAACCCTGCTATCTCCCCTGATCTCAAAATGACACCCGTTCAATACAAAACATCTACAGCACCTACGATCAATCATTTTTACGAAAAATTACTCCTTCTTAAAGATCGTATGAATACCCAAACTGGGCGGCTAATAGCAGAAAAACGCCACCAATATATGGAAGCGTTTCTCAAACAATTTTATGCAGAGTGGGAGGGGGAATTATAAATTTACCTTTCCTAAAGTCACTTTTTTTCCTTGTCCTAAGAGTTTAATCATTTTTACATGCTTGGTTTCTGAGCTAGATGCATAGTCTTTGTAGAAAGTATATTTTAAATACAATGGAATACTCATGTCATTAAGTGTATTCGAATATTCCAAGTTTATGAGCCATTCTCCGGCAAACGCTTCGTCGAGAATAAACTCTTCGATTGTAAGACTTCCTTTCGAATTATTCAGCTTACGCGATGTAGACTTATACCAATCAAAAAAACGCTTGTCGGGACTTACAAACTGAAGTTTAAACTTCGCTTGGGTTTGTGACCAATTCAAAACTAGCCTTCCGTCAATCTGGCTATATGCTGACAAAAGCTATTTAGTACACTTTCTGAAACTACTTCAGGCCCATGCAATACAATAATTCTATTAAGCTCATTATTTAACAGAGGTCTTATTGGTGAAAAATCAATATCATCAATAGCATTTACAAGCATTCTATTATATAACTCAACTGCTTTCACATAATCTCCATTAATTTCATAAATCATTGCAAGATCCCGCTGTGATTGCACTTCTAAAGGTCTGAGAACAGCTACCTGTTCATAAACCAGCAGTGCCTCTTTTTCCCTTCCGAACTGTTCAAAATATCCAGCTACAATACGAAGTACTCTTGGGTTATTAGGAGCTAATGCCAAAACATTGCTCAAAATACTATAGGCGACTTCAGTGTCCCATTTAGATATAATTTCTGCCGATTCTATAAAGTAATTAAGGTCTACAATGTTTGAACTTTTTGACGTGTACCGTCCCTAAGCCTTTGCCCATATAACCTACATTAGCAAAAGAAATGGGACGGTCTGTTTTACTATCTACAATAAGGCCGCGCACATTTACTTTAGATCCTTGTTCTGTAAATTGCGCCAGAAGGTTTCCTGTATTACAGAACAGAGCGCATGCAACACATAGGAAGGAGATAATTCCTTTCATAGTCATTTTTTTTGGTTGGTATCTGGAAAACAATCTTTCAAGACACTCACTTAAAGGTAATTATAAATCGGCTAAAAAAGGGCACACCGATAAAGGCTTCCTTTATCGGTGTGTGATTACATCCGTCCAAACACTATTTCTTACGCTATTAAATAAGGATTTTACCCAATATAACTTTATCCGATTGTTGTGTGAGCTTAATAAGTCTCACTTCACGACGTTCATCTTTAGTTCCATAATCACGGTATAAGACAAACTTCAAAAAGGGTGGGATAACAAACTGCTCTCCCTCATCAAGATACTGTACGTTGATCTGCCAAAGACCATGAGGCGCTTCATCAATAATGAATTCCTCCATTTGAACTCCTTCTTTTTTCTCCGACAGCAAACGATCCTTATTATCATATAAGGTATGCTTCCAGTTGAAGAATTTCTTTTTCGGGTTGACGAATTGAAATTCAAAAGGCACTTTGTTATCTGAATATTCTACCAGCATTCTCACGTCCAATTTATAATCTGTATTCAGCCATTCATTAGGAAGGCGTTCATAATTCATCAAACTTTTATACCGTTTTACTAAATGTCTCAATTCATTACCAAGTGCACTTTCAAGAAGAGAAAAATCAACTCCTTTAATTTGTTCACCAAGCATATTGATATACAATTCTAAAGCCTGGTCATATGAGCCACTTTCCTGATATGCGTAAGCCAAATCTCTATATGATTGTGATTCTCCCGGTGCCAGTTCAAGAATGCGCTCATACACCTTTGCTACTTTGTCATAAGACTCAGCCATATCATACAAATAGGCTAGTATGCGCAGTGCGTTGACACTTGAACCGCAGATCTCGGCAAGATCCAATCGCACTTTCTCAGCTAGTGTAGCGTCCAGAGATTGAAAATGCAACGCCATATCAGCAAAAAACTCTACCGATGTGGCATAGCTAGGCGCCATTTTTTTATACAAACTAAATTGTTTTTCAGGGGTATCAAGACGTTCTAACTGCGTAATGTAACTCGCCTTTTTTATACTTCCTTCAATAGTTTCCAGCACTTCTGTCTCAACATAATCATTCCCTTTTATTAAGGCCGTATTTTCTGCAATACTTTTTTTATAAAAGTCAATATTGGCCGCTTTTGTGCGTATTACAAAAGCACCACCTGTTGCAACAGTTCCATAACGAACTGTCGCATTACTCCCTTTCAAAATAGAGATACTCGCAACATTTTGCGGATCAATAAAGACCGGCACATCGGTATACAAAGCACCATCAACCACCCAAACAGGGGGTAATTGATTATTGATAGAAGACACACCTCGTATTTGAAAGGTTGATTCATTGCCAAAACCAGACACTTGAACACCCGCAAAACGACCGCGTATCACATCACTGAGATATACCGCTCCTAGTGATATTTCTTTACTTGTAATTTCATTTACATTAAACCCTACCTTCTTACGGCTTGACTTCCCAAATCCAGTGTTAATCTCCTCATCATCTTCTGTTCTTTTGTTTCCCGAGATAACCACCTCTTCCAATAATTCATCTTGAGGCGTCATATTAACGGTAAGTACTCCTTCTCCGTCAATAAGCATTTCCTTAGGGTACATTCCCAGATAACGAACCTGAAGAACATCCCCTCTACTTGCGGGTACTTCAAAACTTCCGTCAGGCTTTGAAATATAGGTTTCTAAAGAACCTTTGATCATTATGATAGCCCCTTGAACGCCACCTGCTGGACTTACAATTTTTCCCTTAGTGGTACTTATAGCTGATGCTACAAGGTCGTAATCCAAAGGTGTATTTGTACGAATAGCTTCCATGGCCACTTCTGAAGAAAAAACAGAAAGAGGAATATACTGGCCTGAATAATAAGTAGACAACTGAATAAGTTTATTATGATTTGCCTTAGGCAAACTGGAAACGCTATAAAGTGCTGATCTCTGATCTACGTGGATCTTACCAAAAGCCTTATTCCCATCAGAAAACAAAAGAACAGCATCAGTTTCTGTTGGCCGGACCATATCAAAGTCAGTGGATCCATTAAAAGGAAGTGTTTGTATTAACTTGTTTATTTCTGAGGTATCTCCATCAGAAATTAAAAAGATCTTATTGACAACAACACCGTCATTAAAAGCTGTTACATTTACTTCAACGGCGCCTAAAGCTTTTGTAAACGACGCAAGAAACTCAAGTTCCTTTCCTGTGTTTCGGGTTTTTAAAGAGGCCGACACATCCCAATAAACAGCAAGACGTTTAATCGAGGCATACGGAACCAAGGCCACCCCCCCTCCTTGTGGAAGATAAATCGTGGTCGTTTTGTTAAACAATGCCCGCGCATCTTTTCCCGTAAGTTGGACACTTTTATAATTAGGCGCGCTTATTTCAAGAATACTGGTTTCATCTAATACTTGGTGGTACTTTCTGTAATTGAAACGGCCAGCTCCGTCTGAAGTTTCACCCAGTCCTCCAGAACGAAGACCTATTTTGGCATTTGGGATCGGTTGTTTGGTTGTCTCATCCAGAACTGTTCCTCTAAAAACAATTTGAGCCTGCATCGCAGTAAAGCACAGCATACATACTCCTAAAACCCAGGTATTTCTATAATTCATAAATTAGTTCTTTTTCAAAAGCAATTATAGCATGCAAGTTCTGAAAAACTAACACATAGCAACGTTAAAAAATGGTTAATTGACCGCCTTTTGTTTTGATAAAAAAATCGCACTTCAGGGGTAGTGCTTTTTTATCGATCCCATATTTCTTTTTAGCGATCTGAAATTGTCTGTTAATAGGGTCCGCAATATGTCCTTCTCCAAGCATTCTCCGACCAAATTGAGCGTCATTCAATTGACCTCCATAGCATTCCGAAATTTGATGAAGGACTTTGTTCGCTTTATCTGGTAAATATTTTCGAATCCAATCTTCAAAAATACCTGCAACAGCACCATTTAAACGCACGATAGTATGACCAACCTGTATGGCACCTCGCTCAGAAACGGTTTTAACCAATGGTATAATCTAATGACTATTTATATCCGGTATAATAGGTGCAATCATAACCCCCACAGGAATTCCAGCCTCCGTCAATTTCTCTAGGGTCTCCAATCTTTTTTTATACTAGCTGTGCGCGGCTCAAGAAGTCGTCTTGTTTTTTCCGAAAGTGAGGGTATAGACAAAATTACTTTCACCAAATTATACGTAGCCATTTCCCTTAATATATCTAGTTATCAGGCTATTCTTAGTGATGATGCCCACAGGATGTTTGTAATTCAAAAACACAGTAAGTAGCTTTCGCGTAAGCTGAAGATTTCTTTCCAAGGGCTGAAACAATCCGTGTTTACAGACATCACAAAGCGGCCTCCCAATGCTTACTTTGAAATTTCTTCTCAATAATTCGACCGCATTTTTCTTTACCAAAATATTCTGTTCAAAATCTAATCCTGCGCCATAACCCCAATACTCATGACAATTCCGAGCATAACAATAGACACAACCATGCTCGCAACCTTGATACGGGTTTAATGAATACTCCATCCCCACATCGGGACTCGTCACTTTATTGACAATGGTTTTGGAAAATGTGCTGATATAGGCAGTCTTGGGAGGATGAAGATCTTCGCTTTCGCGAAAGCAGTACTCCTTAAAATCATCATGCTACTCATGATGCAATTCAAAGAACCGATTGCCTACTTGCTGTTGAGCTCCTCTACCTTTGATGTGTTTTGATGAAGGCATTTTTAATTATTTTAAATAATTAGTATTATATCCAAAAATAAGGAATGTATCCTGTTTATTTATCCGAGAGCATTTGTATATCTTTAAGCTTCAAACTAACAACCGCAACTTATGAAACGTCGTTCCTTTATTCAAAAATCTGTAGCTGCTAGTGCGGCCTTCAGTATCGTTCCTAGCTTTGTGCTAGGCGGACAGCATACAGCCCCTAGTGACACTCTGTATATCGCGGCAGTTGGCGTTGGAGGTCGTGGCGGTGGCGTTGTGCGTGACCTAACTGCCTATGGTAAAGTAAAGTTTGTAGCAATGTGCGATGTAGATGACAAGATGGGCGCTGCCAGTTATGCCTTACACCCTAAGGCCAAACAATATCGAGATTTTAGAAAAATATATGACAATCACTTAAAGGAAGTGGATGCTATTATGGTGGGAACACCAGATCATACCCACGCCACCATTGCCTTACCTTTTATGAAGGAAAAGAAACATGCGTATGTAGAAAAACCTCTGACACATAACATCTATGAAGCGAGGCTTATGGCTCAGGTGGCAAAGCAGCAAGGTATTGTCACACAAATGGGAAATCAAGGTTCCTCAGGAGACGGCATCCGAGTAGCTCAAGAATGGATCAATGCCGGAGTGATTGGAAAAGTGCATCGTGTGGATTGCTGGACAAATCGACCTGTATGGCCGCAAGGCTTTAAACATATCACCAAAGGACAAGCTGTCCCTTCAAATCTAGACTGGGATCTTTGGTTAGGACCAGCATCAGAACGTCCCTATAATGAAAACTATCTGCCGTTTAAATGGCGTGGTTTCTGGGATTTTGGAACTGGAGCTATGGGGGATATGGGGTGTCATATTATGGAAACTCCTTTTAAGACCTTAGATCTTGGATTTCCTTATGAGGCAGAAGCTAGTTGCACAACCATTTGGTCTGGCGACTTCGTTGAAGCTGATTATCCAGAGGCATGCCCACCATCTTCGGTAGTGCGATTGAAGTTCGATTCACCTACCCAAGGAGATGTTTCTTTAAACTGGTATGACGGTGGCATCATGCCTGATTTACCATCCGAGCTCAAAGAAGGTGAAAAACCAGGCGATAACGGCGGTGGAAGTATTTTTCACGGCACTGATGGTGTCATGATTACAGATACCTATTCTCGCAACCCAAGACTCCTGCCCTCAGAGCGCATGAATGATTTTAAAGGTCCAGATCCAACGATTCCGAGAGTAACAGTTTCACACGCTGGTGAGTGGGTGGAAGCTTGTTTGAATGGAACAGCGACCTCATCGCCCTTTTCTTATGGCGGTCCTTTGACCGAAGCTGTCTTAATGGGCAACTTAGCGATCAAAGCCTTCCAATACAAGAGCTTTAAAAAAGGAAAGAAATCAGGAGATTGGGATCCTTATAATTATCCAGGGCGTCGCACCATCAAATGGGATGGTGACAATATGAGGGTAACCAACTATGACGAAGCGAATGCTTGGGTGAAACGTGAATATCGTAAAGGGTGGGAGCTATAACACATCCCCGGATATTGAAAATGCATAAAAAAAGGGTTGCCTATTGAAGCAACCCTTTTTTTATGCATTCCTATGGCTTACTTGCCCGGAAAATCTGCTTTTCTTTTTTCCAAGAAAGCAGTAGTTCCTTCTGTAAAATCTTTAGTCCCGAAACAATTTCCGAAAGCTTCTATTTCTGCGTCAAAACCATCTACTCCGTCTCTATAACCTGCATTCACCGCTTCAATAGCCGCGGCAATCGCAACCGAAGAATTGCGTGCTATTTTCCCAGCGAGCTTGTGAGCTAACGGTAAGAGTTCTTCAATAGCTACAAGGTGATTTAAGAGGCCATAATCCAAGGCGGTATTAGCATCTATCATCCCAGCAGTCATGATCATTTCCATGGCTCTTCCTTTACCTACCAACTGAGGCAAACGCTGCGTTCCTCCATAGCCTGGAATTACGCCTAAAGACACTTCTGGCAATCCCATACGTGCATTCTCACTCGCTATTCTAAAGTGTGCAGCCATCGCCAATTCTAGTCCGCCACCCAAGGCAAAACCATTCACGGCGGCGATAACAGGTGTTCCTAGATTTTCAATAAAGTCAAAAAGAAGCTCCTGCCCCTTTCGTGCGAGTTCGGCGCCTTTGGCCACTGAAAAATGTGCAAATTCTGAAATATCAGCACCTGCAACAAAGGCTTTTTCTCCTGATCCCGTAATAATGATCACTTTGATGTTTGTGTCGGCGTCCGCTTTCGCGAAAGCGTCATGCAATTCGGAAATGGTTTCCGAGTTTAAGGCGTTCAACTTAGAAGGTCTATTGATGGTGATCATCGCTATGCCATCATTTGCTGCCGAAAGAATGTTATTGTAGCTCATGTTTTTGTGTATTCTATTTAGGGAAACTTACAGCAAAGGTAGTTCCCGCCTCATTATCTGATGTAAAAGTAATACTTCCACCGTAGGTTTCCATAATGTTTTTCACCATTGCAAGGCCAAGTCCCATACCACTTGTTTTAGTGGTAAACTTAGGTTCAAAAATTTTAGGTTTGTTCTCTTCTGTGACACCGATACCGTTGTCGTTTACACTTACACTTACGGTGTCTTCAGTTTCTGTAAGCCGGACTACTATTTTTGGGTCCTCACAATTCACAGTGGCTTGCACTGCATTCTTAACCAAATTTGTCACTACTCGTATGAGTTGTGTTCTGTCAAAATTAGCCATAATCTCCTCTTGCTCGCATTCATAGCTGATATAGCGTTCATTAAAAATATCCAAAGAGAGCTTTACAATCTTGGGAACGTTCAATAGTTCGCTCTGCTGTGCGGGCATATCTGCAAAATTAGAAAAGGCAGAGGCAATACTACTCATCGTGTCAATTTGTTGAATCAAGGTATTGCTATACTCTTTAATCTTAGCATAAATTTCAGGATCTTCTGGATCAAAACGGCGCTCAAAACTTTGCACGGTGAGTCGCATAGGAGTGAGCGGATTCTTGATCTCGTGCGCTACTTGTTTTGCCATTTCGCGCCAAGCGGCCTCTCGCTCATTCTGTGCCAACTGTGCCGCACTTCCTTCCAACTCATCAATCATCCCATTATAGGCGTTGACCAAGGTGAGAAGCTCTGTGGGCAGTTCTTTAGTCGCGATTTTCTCATTGCGTTTATCCAGTTGCGTCTCCTTTATATTATCCTCTACTGTTTTAATGGTACCCGTAATATAGCGTGCTAGAAAATACGCAAGCACTACGGCCATCATCACCATCAAAACGTTAATAACAACGAGGCGCCATAGTATTTCGCGCATTTCTTTATTGATAAACGCGTCACTATCTTCGTATTGAATTTGAAGAATCGCCAGCGGCTTAAAAGAGGGATCATTAATAAACGAATAGGAAAATTGTTGAGATATTTTACCATCAATTTTATCTACATACCGTTTCTCTGCCGAACCCTCCAAAATGTCCAAAATTGCTGGGGTTATCGCTTCTGGTCTTCCGCCCACTAATTTCTCCATCGAGGAGATCAATGCCTCTCCTTCTAAGTCAAAAATGGTTAAGTTTTCCCCTTGGACTTTCGCAATTTCAAAGATTTCATCCTTGAAAATATAAGGGAGTTTCTCGGTGATCAATTCATAACTGGTACTCCGAAGAACAAAATCAATGGTGGTTTGAATGGACAATTCTTTTCGCTCCAATCGTTCTTCATTATAATCTCCTATTTGCTCTTTATATTGATAGAAAGTCACCCCAGCGACAAGCGCAAAAGTAATCACTACGAGCAAGAGCATGGAAATGAAAATATTGGATCCTAGGGATTTTCTATTGATTTTAAGCATCTGGATTCTTGTCTTGTATTTTTTTATACAACTTAATACCCATCATCAATAATACGGCCAAACCTAAAAGGCCTAAAAGTCCATAAATCCAGTTGACGGCACTTTTGGTAATCACCAAAAAAACAACAGCAAATAAAATAAGGGTTGCCCCCTCATTCCAAAGACGCATAAATTTTGAGGTGTACTTGAATGTTCCTCCTTGCATTTGTTTATGAATGCTCCAAGTTTTAGCGTGATAGATATAGAGTAGCACTACAAAACCTAATTTGATTTGCATCCATGGTAGTTCTAATAAGGCCGGATTTACATAAAGCATTAGCAAGGCAGATACCGAACATAACACTAAAGAAGGTCCCGTAATTATTTTCCAGAGACGATGTGCCATCAGTCCCAACTGCTTTCCTAGAATCTCTTTTTCTGGAGAAGGTTTGCCATGAGCCTCTACCTGATAGACAAAAAGGCGTGGCATATAAAATAAGCCCGCAAACCAAGTAACCATAAAGATCACATGTAGGGATTTAAAATACAGGTAGTACTCTGCCATGGATCAAAGATACGAGAAAAGTATGGGGCAAGATGGCTACACCAAAAGCAAAAAAGCACGCTTTAGTGTACCCTTTTTTATCCAATTAACTATAGGCGCTAACAAGAAGAAACTAATGGCAAATAGGAAACCCCACTGCAAGCAAAGGGGTTTTCTATTTGTAATCTATGTATTCAAATATGATTCTATTCCTCTTCTATAAAGAGATAATTCAACTTTAAGTTATTAAAAGCAGCATTGAATGTTCCAATCTCTTTGGTGATTAAAGCATCAAACTTTTCTAATTCTGAATTGATCGCTACAGACAGTTCTTTTTTAACAGCAATATCCTGAGCAGTCGGCCCAAAATCTCCCATGCCTACTAAGGAATTCAAATGCCCTAGTTTATTTGTAAGCTTGATGGGAAAGTTCAATGGATCTTGTCCAGATCGGTTTTTGGTTTGGTAAAGTGCTTTTTCAATTTCCCCAAATTGCTTCTGTAAGGTATCTGACTTCACACGTAGCTCCTTGGTGCGTTCATCATCCGAATACTGCTCATTAAAGCTTTTCAACTGCGTATTGATCGCACGAATCTTTTTAATGCTCTTATGTGCTCTATCTATTGTTTTATTGATATCCGTGATAAAATCATATTGAGATCTCATATCGGCTACGCTGGCTTCTGCCCTTGGATCTGGAACTACAGTAAATA
Source organism: Dokdonia sp. (assembly GCA_047630395.1). Taxonomy (GTDB): domain Bacteria; phylum Bacteroidota; class Bacteroidia; order Flavobacteriales; family Flavobacteriaceae; genus Dokdonia. The sequence continues at coordinate 435 of JBLHXM010000025.1, read as the reverse complement.
CTTGGTCCTGTGTTTTTCCATTGACATTTAAACGCGCTCTATACTCTCCAGGAACTGCCTTCGGCCCATCAAAACTTGCCCACCAGAAGATCATTCCTTTCAAGCGTTCGGCACCTTTTCCACGGGTATTCCAATTAAACTGATTGGCTCCTGCTTTCACCTTTAACTTGTCTTCCTTGGTTGCTGTGCTATAGCTCTTGATGGTATCATTAGACATGGTCATATAGGTAAGCGAAATGGTGTCTTTTTTAGCATCAAAATTCTTGATATTGAAGAAGGTCATCACGCCACTTGGATGATTGGCCCCCTCAGTTTTCGATCCTGCACGGCCTCCACCACCCATTCTATAAGTGTTTTTAGGTTTGAAAAGAACATTGTCTGCTTTCGCGAAAGCGGAAGTACTTGCCTGATGAATCACAGATAAATCATCAATAA
>JBLHXM010000024.1:0-34525 GCA_047630395.1 Dokdonia sp. | reverse complement strand
TAAAACCAAGCTCTTTATTCTGAATAAATTCTAATTGCTGAAATACAACCAGAGTTCCGACAATTAGGAATACAGAAACCGCAAATTGAAATACTACCAGTGTACTTCTGATATTCCCTCCACCAGCGTTATTGTGCCTATTCCCCTTGAGGGTGTCAATAGGCATAAATCGTGACATAAAAAATGCTGGATAACTCCCTGAGAAAAGGCCTAATAAGAGTGTTGTCGAGAGTATTATCAACCAGAATATTGGATTTTCAAAAGGCATCGATATAGACTTGCCAGAAAGGTCATTAAAAAAGGGAAGAGCAATTAAGGTTATGATAATGGCGAGAACCATTGAAACGAAAGAAATAAGTCCTGATTCTGTCAAGAACTGAGAAATCAATTCTGTTTTATTAGACCCTAGTGTTTTCCGTATTCCTACTTCTTTTGCTCTTTTTAAAGAATGAGCTGTAGATAGATTCATAAAATTTACGCACGCTAGAAATATAAGAAATACGCCTATAAAAGATAAAATATAAACGTTTTGAATACTGCTATTTGCACTCATTTCAGGCTGACGCTTCGAATATAGATGTATGTCTGTAAGTGGCATGATGTGATAACGCACATAGTTTCCAGATGCCTCAAAAGACTCCTTAGTGATCCCCGGGAAAACCGTTTGAGCCCACGGCATCATGTATTTGTCAAACATACCTTGCAGTTGTACACGAAAATTATCAAGATTGGTTTCAGGTATTAATTTTATAAATGTATAATAATTGTTACTTCCCCATGCAGTTTCACGGGAGCGTGCGTTGCCAGCCATTGCCATAAATATACTATGATCCCTAAGAAATGAGTTTTGTGGCAAATCTTCAATGACTCCTGTCACGATGTAAGCATTCCTATTATCTAACAGTAAGCTCTTTCCTAAGGCATTCTCTTCTCCAAAGTGTTTTTCTGCCACGGTTTTAGTAAGCACCAATGTGTTTGCCTCTTTCAAAGCAGTTCTTTTATCTCCTACAAGAAGTTCAATTCCGAATACCTCAAAGAAGGTAGAATCAACAAAAGTCACTCCTAGTTCTTTGGTGTTATCAGTTTTATCACTGCTCCTAACGAGCATGTTCCCGCGATCTCTGAATCTTACGGTACTTTCTACTTCTGGAAAGTCTTGCTGCATAGCTGCCGCCATAGGAGGAGCAGCCTCGGAAGCTTTGATTTCTGCTCCACCAAATTTAATATCAGTATTGATTCTGTATATACGATCCGCATCTGTAAACATTTTATCATAGCTCAACTCATCATAAATGTACATCGCTATCAACAACCCTCCAGCCATACCTATGGCTAGACCAAACGTATTTATAAACGTAAAGAAGGGCTGTTTCTTTAAACTTCTAAATGCTATTTTCAAATAATTCTTGATCATCTTTATTGTTTTTAGCTCGCTTTCGCGAAAGCGTATAGATTCAAATCTATTCTGTTCTCAAGCTGTTTACTGGATTTTTTATGGCTGTAGCTAGTGTTCGGATACTCATAATAGCTAAGGCAATCGCTATCATGGCTAGCCCACTTAGTAAAAATATCCACCAACTGAGAGATGTCTTATATGCAAAATCCTGTAACCAAGAATTCATTCCCCACCATGCGATAGGCGCAGCAATAATAAATGCCAAACTAACTAAAATCAGAAAGTCTTTGCATAATAGTAGATTGAGTTGCGTTAGGCTGGCGCCTAATACTTTGCGAATACCAATTTCTTTGGTTCTGCGCTCTGTGGTGTATATCACTAAACCTAGGAGCCCTAGGCAACTAATTAATACAGATAAACCCATCGCCCAATTAAGTAATTTGGACAAACTCTTTTCTTGATTATAAAATCTTCCAATAGTTTCGTCCATAAACTTCACTTCGAAATCGGCATCAGGATAAATTGATTTAAAAGCAGTTTCAATTTTAGAAATTGTTTTTGACATACTAACTTCCTCATTATCCACTAAAGTAAAATGCATTACTCCAAATCTTGTGCCTCCCCAATTTCCAATTAAAGCAAGAGGATTTATGGGATCCTTTAATGAACGTTGATTAAAATTCTTAACAACACCAACAATTGGAAATATTTCATCTCCCCTTTTTATTTGTATTCCAAGAGCATCGCTAGGGGCTGTAAAACCAAGAATATTAAGATATGTCTCATTGATAACAATCTCTTGAATAGTATCATTTAATGTTGTTCTACCGGCCAAGAGCTCAATATTATAAAGCTCAATATAATTTTTAGTACCTCTAAGTAACTGTAAACGTGCCTGAAGCTCAGTTCCATCTTCTCTAATATATGTAACGAGAGTCGTATTTTCACTAAATGAAGCTGGAGTAGATCCTCCTCTAGCAAGTTTAGATATTTCAGGGTATTTTTTAAGCTCTTGCTCAAACCTCGCTTGCTTTTCTTCTGTATTATTATACCATGGTGTACGAACATTAGCAATAGCCTGCGTTTTAAAGCCCATATCTTTATTTAGCATATAATTAATTTGCTTAGCAACTAAAATGGTTGAAATGATAAAAACTTGAGCAATTGAAAACTGAAAAACTGTTAGAAAACGACGCAATGCTGGTTTACCTGTCTTATTACCTAACTGATTTTTAAGCACCGAAATTGGCTTATACTTTGTTAGTACTAATGCAGGGTAAATTCCTGATAAAAATGTCACTAATACAATTAAAACAAGGGCAAAACCAATTATTAGGGGGTCTTTAAACAGTAAAAAATCCAGCCCTTTTGGTGTGAAATCTGAAAATACTTGAAGTAACCAGTATGCCAACACCACAGAAATAAGCGCAGAAGCAATAGTTAGTAATAGGGTTTCACCCATAAATTGAAAAAAAAGTTGCTTTTTAGAACTTCCAAGTGTTTTTCGTATTCCTATTTCTTTAGCACGGTGATTGGCTTGTGCTGTATTGAGGTTTATAAAATTAATTACACCTAATAAGAGTAAAAATAATGCAATTAGACCTAGTCCAACCATTACAGATTTATCTGCAGGTAGCTCACTAAAATTGAAAAGCCCAACTTCTGTATTAAAATGCAAGTCGCTAAGCGGTTGAAGATTGAAGTGTTGACTCATATTATATTTGATTGCCCAATCGGATCTGTGTTCAACGGCCAAGGCATTCATTTTTTCTAAAACAACAGCGTTTGCTGAAGGGTTTAAGACCTTAACAAATAATTGACTACCTGAAGTTGTGTTATCCCATTGTGGGTCAAAAATATAATTATTCGAACTAGTCTTCTTGGCTGTTTCTAATGACAAAAATTCCTCGAATACTAAATCGGAACGCTCTTCAAAATCTGCTACAATACCTGAAACCGTAGTTTGTATAGAATCGTTATATATTAAAGTTTGACCTATTACCTCATCAGGTTGTAATGATGGAAAGTATTTTTGAGCTCTATTATTCGTCAGTACTACTTGGTTTGGATCATTTAAAGCAATTTCTGAATTTCCAGCCAACCAATTATATTTAAAGATTTGAAAATATTCTGAATCAGTAAAAATTATATATTCGGGATTTTTAAAAGTTTTCTTCGTAGCCTCTTCCTTTACTTTTTGAAGATTCGCAACATGAATTCCACTTGAAAATGCTACAGCACTATTATTGCTTTTTACTTCATTGATATAGGGCATCGCAATTCCAGCGTTAGTTCCTTCAGAATCGCTAGTAATAAAAGTAGAGGTCACTCTATAAATAAGTTCACGATCTGGATGGAATTTATCAAATGTAAGGTCATAATACACCATGAGTCCAATCACAAATGAGGCACTAAATCCTATGGCTAAACTGATGATGTTTATTGCCGAAAACAATTTGTGTTTCCAAAGGCGTCTCCACGCTATTTTAAAATAATTTTTAAACATGATTTTTTTTTATGGCGGTGGTTTCGGTACATTTTCGCTTTCAGCGAAAACAGGCAACCACCTTTGTTCAGTCATTGATTTTTGCGCTGTCAGTGAAAACAGGTTGCCGACTTTGTTTTGTCATTTTTATTTTCGCTATTCGACGATGTTCAGTATAAATTTTTAGTAAACTGATAGTGTAAGTCTATATTACTCCGTCCTCAAACTCTTCACAGGATTTGCCATCGCTGCTTTGATCGCTTGGAAGCTTACTGTAATAATGGTTATAACAATAGCACCTGTAGCAGCTATCAAGAATACCTCTGCCGAAATATCTGTGCGATAAGCAAACTTCACAATCCAGCCACTCATAAAATAATAAGCGAGTGGTCCTGCTATGAGTAATGAAATGCCCACGAGAATAATAAAATCTTTAGAAAGAAGCATCCAGAGGTTTGTTATGGTTGCTCCCAATACTTTTCTGACGCCTATTTCTTTGGTACGCTGTTCTGCTACAAAAGATGCCAAACCAAACAAACCTAAACAGCTTATAAGAATTGCCAATATTGTAAAGACCCTAGCTAAGCTTGCAACACGCTCTTCTGCTGCAAATTTCCGTCCGTATTCCTCATCAACAAACTGATATTTATAGGGTAGGTTAGGAAAGTGCTTTTTAAAAGTACTTTCGACCAAATTTAAATTGGCTTCAACACTGCTATTAGGGTTAAGTCTCAAATTATAATAGCTTGCATTCCCTTCTCTGTCAAAAACATACAAGCCTTGTTTTACAGGTGAATATGGTGATTGTGTAATTTTGTCTTCTACTACGCCAATAATTTGCATTGGTGGATCCGGATTCTCTTCATTATCATCTCTTATAAATTTGCCCACAGGATCTGTTATTCCCATATAGGCAACAGCTGTTTTATTTACTAATACCGCACTCGAATCTGATGCAAATTCTCTGGAGAAATCACGGCCTTCTATGATTTTCATGCCTAACGATTTCACATATTCATAAGATACTTCGTTCCAGGCAAAGTCTTCTTGAAAACCTTCAGGTTTCCCTTCCCAAGTATATCCTCCGCGATTGGACCAAACCTGAGTAGTAGGACTACTTGATGTTGACATTTCGGTAACAGCTCCGGAGGCAATGAACTGATTACGCATAAAATCTTGCTTTCCTTCAAAGTCATTACTCATTACAGGAATTTGTATGAGTCCTGCTTTATTATATCCAACGGGCCTATCTTTAGTGTATTCAATTTGACTCATTACTACTAGCGTACCAATAATTAATGCTATCGACACGGTAAATTGCGTAACCACAAGGACCTTACGCGGAAGCGAAGCAAAACGTCCCATTTTAAAGGTTCCTTTAAGCACTTTTATAGGTTTGAAAGAAGATAGGTACAAGGCCGGGTAACTTCCAGAAACGAGGGCTGTTATCACCATAAATAGTAGGGAGACTCCCCAAAACTGAAGGTTTGACCAAGGAAAATTCATCTCTTTACTGGCGAGATTGTTGAAGGCATTTAAGGATATGAGGACAAATACAAGCGCAATTATAAATGCTATAAAAACAACCAAAAACGACTCACTAAGAAACTGTTTTATAAGCTGACCTCTCGTTGAACCTATAGATTTTCTGATGCCTACTTCTAGTGCTCGTTTCTCTGATCGCGCAGTACTTAAATTCATAAAGTTTATACAGGCAAGAAAAAGCACAAAAGCCCCAATAATAGCAAATAACCAAACGTTTTCTATACGTCCTCCAGATTGCACTCCATTCTCAAAATTTGAGCGTAAATGCCAATCGTTCATTGGTAGCAAAAATATTTGAGGGTTGAATTCTGCGGTTTCTTCGTTTGCCTTCTTCTTTGAGTCTAAAATAGCATTAGTAACACTTTGCATTGAAGTATTATCTGCAATTTGCACAAACATTTGAAACGAATTGTTTCCCCATCTATCGCCCGAATTCAAAAGCCATTCTGATGTGGTGATATAATGCTTCCATGGCATAATAAATTGCATATTCTGAAATTCTGTATTCTGGGGCACATCCTCATAAATACTAGTAATCATCATATCATCAACACTATTTACTTTCAATATTTTTCCAATCGGATCAGTATCTCCAAATAGCGCAGTTGCCGTAGATTGAGAAAGCATAATACTATTCTTTTCTATAATGCCATTTTTTTCTCCTTTTAAAATTTTTAATTTTAGAATATCCAAAATGGGTTCTTGCATATAGTATCCATCTCTAGATAAATTTATATCACCATATTTTAGATACATGCTATTATTCCATGATGACATAGAAAGATGCTTAAAATTAGAGCCATACTCTTGTCGCAGTAAGCCCTCTAATGGTCTTGGCAACGACCGGCCCGCATCAATCTTTCCGTTAAAAGTTTGGCTTTGGTACACTTGTGCAATCGTATCATGATTTTCAAAATAATTATTGAAACTAAGCTCGTCGATAATCCATAGAGAAATCATTATGGTGACAGCCATACCAATGGCTAAACCAAAAATATTTATAAAAGAATAGACTTTATTCTTTTTAAGGTTTCTCCACGCTATTTTAAAATAATTCCTGATCATAATTTCTACCTGTTTGACTGATGAGGTCTGATAATTCGTTCGTTTTTTGATTGATGTTTCGGTTGTTTCGATACATTTTCGCTTGGGCGAAAACACGCAACCACCTTTGTTCTAAACGGCTGCCGTTTTATAATCCGAAAGTATATTCTCGGTCACTTTCTGCCCATCTAGCATGCGTATGATGCGGTGACTATACTTAGCGTCATGTTCACTGTGAGTTACCATGATGATGGTTGTTCCGGCATCATTCAGTTCTGTAAGTAAATCCATAACTTCATTACCATTACTGCTGTCCAAGTTTCCTGTAGGCTCATCGGCTAAGATGAGTTTTGGCTTGTTTACCACGGCTCTAGCGACAGCGACACGTTGTTGTTGACCTCCGGAGAGTTGTTGCGGAAAGTGTTTGCGACGGTGCATAATCTGCATCTTTTCCAGCACTTCTTCTACGCGTACTTTACGTTCAGCTGTAGGTACTTTTGTATAAATGAGTGGAAGCTCTACATTTTCATATACCGTCAGTTCATCAATGAGATTAAAACTCTGAAATACAAAACCAATATTGTGTTTCCGTAGATCAGCGCGCTTGCGTTCATTAAATCCAGCTACTTCTGTTCCATTGAATACAAAACTACCACCGTCGGGATCGTCTAGAAGTCCAAGGATATTAAGTAGCGTAGACTTCCCGCAGCCTGAAGGCCCCATAATGGCAACAAACTCACCTTCTTTTACTTCAAATGATAGTTTGTTTAATGCAATAGTGCGCACCTCGTCGGTCGCGTAAAACTTTTCTAAATCAGTTATTTTTATCATGGGTGTTTTTTTTGCTTTACCCGTTTTTGAAAGATCGCTCAGGATACACTTCGACGGATATTTTATTAGGGTATGCCCTTATCTGATGGGTGTCTATTAGTTATTTACTCCTTTAAAACTAGTTCTTGTATTTCTCCATAGTTGTCATAACTACTGGTGATCACTTGGTCTCCTGGTTGTAGTCCCGTAAGAACTTCATAATATTCTGTGTTTTGTGATCCTAGAGAGATGTCTACTCTATATGCAGTATGTCCATCCTCACTTACTTTAAAGATCCAGTTGCCGCCAGTTTTTTGAAAAAATCCTCCTTTTGGGATTAAGAGCGCCTGCTTCTCATCACTCAAGGCTAGTCGAATCTGTAGTGTTTGTCCGCGACGAACTCCTTCAGGAATGACATCTGTAAACTGCATGTCTACTTGGAATCGTCCGTTTGTAACTTGAGTGTATACTTTTTTAATTTCTAAGGTATATTTTGAACCATTAAAACTAAAGCTCCCTGTCTGGCCTGTATAGATTCTAGTAATATAATGTTCGTCAATATCGGCGCGCACTTTAAAACCGCTCAGCACATCAATTTGTCCTAGGCGTTCTCCTTTGTTTTTAGATTGACCAATCTCTGCATCGAGGGAGGTCAATTGTCCGTCTACGGGTGCGCGAACTACTAAGTCTGCCACTTTTCGACGCATCAGTTCTAAAGCGTTTTGAGTACGTTTATATGAATTCCGTGCCTGTCCGCCTTCCTGCTTAATCGAAGTAGAATCTTCTTTTAGGATCTGTCTGGCTAATAACATCCGTTGTTTCTGATAATTAAAATCATTTTCAGATTTAACCAAATCCTGACGCCCAATAGCATCTTTTGTGTACAATAGATCATTCAGCTCGTAGATCCTTTTTGCTTCTATCAAACCATTCTCAACGTCTGTGTATTGATTGAGTTTGTTAATTGTATTCTGACGTGCAGCGTTCTGTGAAATCTGCATTTGTGTCAATAGATTATATACTTGGGTTTCCTGATTTACAAGACTCAGCTCAAGATCGGTATTAGACAGTCTAAGGATAGGATCCCCTTTTTTCATAATAGCACCATCCTCCACAAATTTTTCTTCTACACGACCCCCTTCTAAGGCATCGAGATAAATAGTCGTGATGGGAAGTACCACACCATTGACAGGAATGTTTTCTTGAAAGACTCCTTGTGTAGCTGCATGGATGCCAATACGTTCTTTCTGAACATTCAATTTTGATGCTCCTGTACTAGAAAGGAGGACAAAGATGATTAAAGAAAGTAAGGCAAGACCTCCTAGGATGTACAGGATTTTCTTGGTATCAAAGCGTTTCTTTTCTAAAGGGATGTCCATAAGTTGTTTACATTTTCAATAAGGGTATTGTGAAATACGTGCCATGAATATAAATAACTATTAATCAAGCAGTTATGTTATTTGTGTTATTTTGAAGTGTTCGGTTTTGATACACCTCCTGTTCGAAGATGATACAGTTATAGATCGTTAGAAAATAAGTGTTTACGCTTTCGCGAAAGCGTACGACAAATTTGTAATATTGTAAAGATGCTACTTAAAAATGCCCACATACTCGTAATAGATGATGATGAAGACGTACTCGTTGCGCTGAGGTTGTTGTTGAAATCAAAGGTAAAGGAGGTTGTCACGAGTAAGAATCCAAATGCTATTTTGGGATTGATGAAAACTCAGAACTTTGATGTTGTTATACTCGACATGAACTTCAATGGGTTAGTAAATACTGGTAATGAGGGTATTTTTTGGCTAAATAAGATCAAAGAAAACACCCCAGAAGTATCAGTAGTTCTGATTACGGCCTATGCAGATATTGATCTGGCTATTCGTTCTCTGAAAGAAGGAGCTTCAGATTTTCTGGTAAAACCCTGGAAAAACGAAAAGTTGTTGGATATCTTACAGGAGTTGGTTGTTAAAAAGAAAGGGGCAAAAGTTCAAAAGGTCACTTTGTTGACAGAAGCTAAGATTATTGGAGAGAGTTCCTCTATGCAAAATGTCTTTGTTAAACTTAAAAAGGTAGCGCCTACAGATGCAAATATTCTAGTACTCGGAGAAAACGGAACTGGAAAAGATCTCATTGCTCGAGCCATTCACGATAATTCATTGCGTAAAGACCAGCCTTTTGTCAAAGTTGACTTAGGGTCGCTTACTGACTCTCTTTTTGAAAGCGAACTCTTTGGATACAAAAAAGGAGCGTTTACAGATGCCCGTGAAGATCGGAAAGGACGTTTTGAGTCGGCCAATGGAGGCACCTTGTTTTTAGATGAAATTGGAAATATTTCCCTCAGACAACAGGCAAAGCTGCTTACTGTTTTGCAGAATAGGGAGGTAACGCCTCTTGGTTCTAATGAGAGTGTTTCTGTCGATATACGGTTGATTTGTGCTACCAATGTTGATATTCGACATTTATCAGATGAATCGAGATTCCGAAAGGATTTGATATACAGAATAAATACAGTCGATGTCGCTGTTCCGCCACTAAGGGATCGAGGGACAGATATTACGTTGATCTCTCATTATTTTGTGGATCTATATGCAGAAAAGTATGGGAAAGACGAATTTCGTTTGGCTCCAGATTTTTTACAAAAATTGAAAGGACATGCATTTCCAGGGAACGTACGCGAACTCCAATACGCCTTAGAGCGGGCTGTGATTATGGCAGACGGAGGGATACTTACTGCTGCCGACTTAACCTTTTCTGCGATTGAAGAATCATCCCAACAACAGATTGAACAACATACCAACCTTGAAGCGTTGGAAAAAAACACCATTTTGTCTGTGATCGAAAAGAATCATGGTAATATTTCTAAGAGTGCTAAGGAGTTAGGTCTCACACGAACTGCACTCTATAGACGACTCAATAAATATGGCCTATAGAAGTTACATACTATCCCTTACGCTAAGAGTTTTTGGGCTTTTAATAGGTCTTATGATGCTGGCCTATGGAGCGGTAACGTCTCACGTATTTCTCGTTTTTATGGGAGGGTCGACCTCCATAATTGCCGTAATGAATCTCTACAGATATGTTATCAAGCGATTTGTTGAGATGGATGATTTTTTTGAATCTGTTAAGTATCGTGACTTTTCAAGGTGGTTTAGCGAAGAACACGGCCCGGGGGATATTAGACAACTGCGCAAAGGATTTAATCTGGTAAATAAAACGATCAAGTCTATCAATAATGAGCGACAGGCTCAATTTGTGTACTTACAGAAAATACTTGAGATGGTGGATGTAGGTATCATCGCCTATAATGTGGAAAGCGGAGAAGTACTCTGGACCAATGATTCCTTTCTGAAAATTCTTGATTTCCCTTCCTTTAAAAACATTCGTTTTGTGGAGAGTCGGAGACCTGCGGTCTTTGAAGAATTGTTTGAAACCTATCACTCCAATACGATGTCAGTGACTCTAGTATTAAAACAAGAAGCTCTCAAAGTATTGATTTCAGATACGGTGTTTGACGTAGAAGATGAGTCTTTTAAACTTGTTGTGGTACAGAATATAGATGATACGCTTAATCGTAATGAAAGTGAAGCCTGGAAAAAACTCTTGAGTGTTATGACTCACGAAATCATGAACAGTATTGCGCCCATTTCCTCTCTTGCCGAAACATTGGAAGGTAACATCGCAGCTACTTTAAAACACCCAGAAACCGAGCCCTTAGAATTAGAGGATCTGCATGCCGGTATTAGTAGTATTAAAAAGCGTAGCGAAGGTTTGATAAAATTTGCCAAGACCTACCGCAGTTTGAACAAGGTCACGAAAGTGAACCGCAGTAAAATTAGTGTAAGAGAACTTTTTGGAAATATTGATGATCTTTTAAAACCAACACTTGTTGATAGACAGATCGCCATTAATTTTGTGTTTGAGAAGGCGCAAATGGAACTTGAGATCGATACCTATCTTGTTGAACAGGTACTTATCAATCTTATCATGAACGCCATGGATGCTACAGAAGGAGGTGTGCAACCTACACTCACTGTTTCGGCTGAAATGACACCTCAACAGAGAGTGCAGCTAATGGTAAGGGACAATGGAAAGGGAATTCCCTTAGAAGTGCAGGAGAGTGTGTTTATTCCTTTTTTCACAACCAAGGCCACAGGCAGTGGAATTGGACTTAGTCTCTGTAAACAGATAATGACATTACATCAAGGTAAGATTCAGCTAAAGAGTAGCGAAGGAATGGGAACAGAGGTGCGTTTGATTTTTTAGGAAGAGGGTAAGCAATCTGGTATACTTCACAGCGATGCAAAAAAAATAGGCCCGCTTTTACGTGCCTATTTTACTTTATATAGTTGCTGATGGTCTACCGTGTAAACGCTTTTCGATATTGCGTTTCTTTGCGGTTAGCAGTTTCATTATATCCATCAATCCAGGATCCTTCGTGTCTTTAAAGACCTCATTGATATTGACGATAGTGTCATTGGATACATGCCTTTTTGATTGGTGCGATTTTTAGAATAACACTTTACAATTATATCTGATTTTGAGCTTGGATCACAGGCGTAAGTCCAGTGTATTTCAGCATTTGTCGTATGTCTATTTGGATAATAGGGGATAGTGAAGGGGTCAGAATATCATTACAGATACCTTCTAATAGACTTTTTGAATAACCTATTTCCAGTTGCATTATGAGAGATGCTCAGGCAGCGATTAGCGCTTATTTTGGCGTGACACATAAACGATATGCTCTTTACGTGTAAATAACATCAATGTAAAGCGCTCAATTATTTTACAAAGTATTACGTTCAACGTAAAAAAGCAGCTACAAATGAATGTAACTGCTTTATTTTTAAGTAGCGAGAACGAGAATTGAACTCGTGACCTCCGGGTTATGAATCCGACGCTCTAACCAACTGAGCTACCTCGCCATTTTGCATCAAACAATAGAATCACATTGCTTAAGCGGGTGCAAATATAAAAACTATTAATGGTTGTACAAACTCATAATATCAAATAAAATTAAATTTATTCTTTTGAGGTCGCGATTAGAATCAATATATTGGCGGTATTAACAAATCAATCTATGAGTGATAAAATAAAGTTTGAAATAGAATTTGTGGTTCAGGCATCCCCGAGCCTTCTATATCAATACATGGCAACTCCTTCAGGAATGAGCGAGTGGTTTGCCGACAATGTAAATTCACGCGGAGAATTCTATACTTTCATTTGGGATGGAAGTGAAGAAAAAGCAATATTACTCGGAAAAAAGAACGGAGAACGCATCAAATTTAGATGGGTCGAAGATGAAGACGAGGATTATTACTTTGAACTGCGCATCCAAGTGGATGAAATTACCAAAGATGTTTCATTGATGGTCACCGACTTTGCCGAAGAGGACGAGGTGGAGGAAGGTAAGATGTTTTGGGAAAATCAGATATCAGAATTGAAACAGGTGATAGGTTCTTCATAGAAAATAGTCACTATAACTTATATTTGCACCGCGCCAGAAAAGGCGCGTTTTTTTTATGATAAACGACAACGGGACCCTACTGAAGGCAGAAGATATTCAACTTTCGCCATTCAATCGAGCATTTTTATACGGAGATGGTGTTTTTGAAACCATTAAGGCAGTCAATGGAAAACTTCTATTTTGGGAGGATCATTATTTCCGTCTGATGGCGGCCATGCGTATTTTACGTATGGATATTCCCATGTCATTTACCCCAGAATATCTTGAGCAACAACTACAAAAGACGCTGGAGGCATCTGGTTTAGCTGGACAAACTGCTCGTTTACGATTGACGGTCTATCGGTTGGGCGGCGGCAACTATCTTCCTGAAGAGAACGATGTGGGCTTTTACGCTTTCGCGAAAGCGTTAACAACCCCATTTTATACCTTAAATCAAGCTCCTTATGAAGTAGAACTCTATAAGGATCACTATGTGGCAGCCGACTTGTTATCTACGCTAAAAACGACTAATAAGGCGTTACACGTTATTGGAAGTATTTTTGCCAAAGAAAACGGCTATGATAACTGCCTTTTGATCAACACACAAAAAAATGTGGTAGAGGCTTTGCAAGGAAATTTATTTTTGGTAAAGGGTACGCATATTAAAACACCACCATTAGAAGATGGGTGTTTGCGGGGTATCATTAGAAAGCAATTATTGACAATGCTGCCGAAAATAACAGAATACACCTTTGAAGAAGCATCTATTTCTCCTTTCGAACTTCAAAAGGCCGATGAGTTGTTTATTACCAATACGATCCTGGGGATTCAACCCATAACGAAATATAGAAAAAAGGAATTCTCAGCTACGGTTGCAGCAGATCTACTAAAAAAATTAAATGTAAAGGCGCGACTGGGCTAGTTGTAGTTTGGGTTTTCTGGTGCATTGGACCACACGGCGTAGCCTTCACCTAATTCCAGCAATGCTTCCCTCCAGAGTGAGTTACAGCAAGTGCCAATAATAGCGTCTCGGTGATTGTTTTTAATAACAACCCAAGTGTTTTCCTCTAGTTCTTGATCCAATTGATTTTCATCCCAACCGGAGTATCCCAAGAAAAATTGCACATCCGTTATAGAAACGAGACCTGTCATAATGAGTTTTACAACTTTTTCAAAGTCACCTCCCCAAAAAATACCGGCAGCAATTTCTTCGCTTCCTTCGAGGAGTTCCGGCACGCTATGGATGAAATACAAGTTGTCTGTTTCTACAGGACCACCATTGTAAATAGGAAAGTCACTTTCTATTTCGGGAATAAAATCCCCTAAATAAAACTCAGTCGGCTTATTAAGAATAAACCCTAAAGAGCCCTTGCTATTGTAGTCTGCGAGAAGTATAACCGATCTATTAAAAGAAGGGTCTCCTAGAATGGATGGTTCAGCGACTAACAAATGCCCTTTGGTTGGAAGTATTAGGTTCATGGCATTATTATTTTGGACTATTTAAACTTACATTATTTTTATGAAATATCCAAAAATCAACATAGTTCATAGTATGGACTATTTTTAATCATATATACTTGTATTTCAGCTATTTATAAAATTTAAGAAAACAGGCGCTAGTTTATCAATATTTGAGTATCGCCCTAAAAAGAGTAATATTATGAGAATTCAGCGATTTAAAAGTATGAAATAAGATCCTTTTAAAAAGTTAAAACCAAAAAAAACCACTCCAAAAAGGAGTGGTTTTTTCATAGTATATGGTGAAATTAGTTCACAGAGTTTCCTAATTCAGATCCAGCTTTGAACTTTACAACGTTCTTAGCAGCGATTTGGATAGTTTTTCCAGTTTGTGGATTTCTTCCTTCACGAGCATTACGCTTAGAAACTGACCAAGAACCAAAACCAACTAAAGAAACACGTCCTCCTTTTTTAAGAGTCCCTTCTACGTTTCCTAAGAAAGATTCTAAAGCTTTTTTAGCAGACGCTTTAGTGATTCCTGCGTGTTCTGCCATTCCGTCGATTAATTCTGATTTGTTCATAATGTATAGTTTAATTAATTAATTGTGGGTAAAACGATATGTTAAACTCTCTCACAAATTTATACGGATTATTGGCTCGTGCAAGCAATAGCAAGGGAAATTGCTCATTTTGTTAATAAATCAAGGCGATTGTTAATAAAGAAGCTTGTTTTTAGGTAAGTCTTGTCACCCCAATGGCAGTAGGGGCTTAGCACATTTTTGAATTTTCGGCAAATTTATAGCCATTTAAAAGTGCGTTCACTTCCATTTTTCGCTTTCCAGGAAGTTGTATTTCGACCATCTCAAGATAACCATCTATGGTTAAGATATATAAATGTCCGGCGTCTATATGGATACTACCAATCTCCCCTTTTTTCTCCTCTATTTCATTTTCGATAGGAATCGATGCCCCATATATTTTTACACGTTCCTCTTTTTCCCCGTTCCTCAAAGTACACCAAGAACCAGGATAAGGACTCAGTCCGCGGATGTGATTGAAAATGGAAGATCTTGATGCCGTCCAATCAATCTTAGTGTTGTCATTGTGGAGTTTATAAGCCGTTTTTAATTCTTTAGATTGCGGTTGAACATGAGTACTTACTTCCCCTTGAGCAATAGCGCCTACTGTTTTTAAAACGAGATGACTACCAGCATGCATGAGTCTATCATGAAGACTCCCTGCATTTTCGGTGGGATCTATAGCTAAGCGCTCTTGAAGAATGACAGCTCCTGTATCAATCTTGTCGTCTATAAAGAAGGTGGTGACACCCGTTTCTGTCTCGCCATTGATAATGGCCCAGTTAATAGGGGCTGCTCCTCTATATTGTGGAAGGAGGGAAGCATGCAGATTAAAAGTGCCATAGGCGGGTAGTGCCCATACTGATTTTGGGAGCATTCGAAACGCAACTACAATATGCAAGTTGGGCTCAAGGGTCTCTAAGGTGGTTTGGAATGCTTCACTTTTGAGGTTGGTAGGTTGTAAAATGGTGAGATCGTGCTTTTCAGCACATTCTTTTACAGCACTCTTGCGTACTTTTTGTCCGCGTCCCGCGGGACGGTCAGGAGCAGTTATAACCCCTACGATATTATAATTGTTAGCCAAAAGGCCTTCTAATATGGTCACTGCAAATTCTGGGGTGCCCATAAAAATGATGCGTAAATCTCTCATTGTAATCTGTATGTATTAGCTGCTGTTATAGCAATCCTGTCTTCTGATAAAAGGATTTTGAGGCTCTGAAGGATATCGCTTTCGCGAAAGCGCACCGCTTCATGTTCTGTGTGTAGGTAGTTAATAATCTCTTTACTGGTTAATTCTCGTGCAGTTAATGCCTTTAAGACAAAGGTATGGATGTCGTTGGAGTTATTAGCCGAAGGTTTTGAATTTAGACAAATATCACAGAATCCACAGGGTGTAGGTAAGACTTCATCAAAGTAGCCTAATAAGCTAATCGCTCTGCATTGCTCCTTATCTTTTATAAAGGCTTTCATTAGTGAGACCTGTTTCTCTTTATAATTAGCCTGTGTTTTTATATACGATGCAATAACATTAATGGTGCGGTCATCTTCTCTAGGAACTAAAAAAGTAAGGCCGGTATCATAGCTTTTATGCTCATAATCTATGATATCATCTTTATCTAAGGTGAGAAGGGTTTGATGTACTTGGGCAATAGACCGCTGTGATTTATTTGCAATTACACTATAGTTGATGGCTGTGATTTGCTCATGAATTCCACCATAGGTGCGCAGAACTGTTTTGGCCACCTCGTCCAATCCGGGATTTTTTATGAAGTAATAGGTCAAAGCCATATCGTTCACTTTAAAATAGACCGTTGCGCGTTTTGTGAATTCTTGAGATAGGCTGATGACGCTATTTCTGTCTAAAACCTGTAGTGCATTAAACGTACGAATGATTTGCAGTTTATAGGTTTGGCAAAAATCGCTAAAATTAAAACGATGTATACTTTGTGCTCCCTCTCCGTACGACACTTGGAAATAGGCATTGAGGCGTTTGTAGACTTCTTTCACGTCTGAAACCCTAGGGATCACCTTTAAGAATTGATTATCTAAACGCAGTAGGTCATTTTCATTATATAATAGGACTGCTTTTGCCGCTTGTCCATTACGTCCAGCTCTTCCTGCTTCCTGAAAATAGTTTTCTACGCTATCTGGTATTTCAAGATGAATAACCACATCTACGTTGCCTTTGTCTATGCCCATTCCAAAAGCACTTGTTCCTACCATGACTTGGACGCTGTCTTTTCGCCAAGCGATGTAGTTTTTGCTCCGTTCGTCTTGTGGCATTCCACCATGATATGCTCTTGAAACAACCCCTCTACTTTGTAAGTACTTGGCTATTTGAACGGCGCCTTTGCGATTGCGTACATACACAATAGCACTGCCTCTTGTCGCTTTAAGGAGTTGCTCGAGGGCGTAATTCTTATCTGTTGTGTGCTGAATGGTATAAATTAGGTTTGCTCTGTGATAGGAGCTTTGGAACAATTTGGGTGTTTTTAAGTGCAATTGCTCCGTAATATCTTCAATGACTTTTGGCGTTGCTGTGGCTGTGAGTGCAATGATCGGGGTGTTAGGTTTTAGTTCGCGCAAATGATGAATTTCGCGATAAGCGGGTCTAAAATCATGTCCCCATTGCGAAATACAATGCGCTTCATCTACCGCAATCAGGGAGATGTTCATTTGTTTGATGCGTTCTAAAACTAGTTCTTGTTGTAAACGCTCAGGCGAGAGGTAGAGTAATTTGTAATTTCCGTACAAACAATTATCCAAAAGCGCGTCCAATTCTTGAAAAGGAATTCCACTAGGAATAGCTAATGCTTTAATTCCTTTCTCCTTTAAGCTTGTCACTTGGTCTTTCATCAACGCAATGAGTGGTGATACCACCAGAGCGATGCCTTCATTGGCAAGGGCAGGGATTTGAAAACATAATGATTTTCCTCCACCGGTGGGTAATAAAGCAATCGTATCAATACGCGCTTCACCTATGGACGTAATGATCTCTTCCTGTAAAGGGCGGAAACTTGAAAATCCCCAATATTGGGCTGCTATGCTGTGTGGATCTTGCATTAGCCAAGTAGGTGGTTTAGGAGAAAATAAGCCCGATCTTTCACAGGTCCAATAGGTACTTCTACAGGAAAATATCCATAGTGTTCGTAGGTGTTTATAAGTGCGACTTGAAGTTTCTGGGCATGTTCAAAATCTTCATAGCGCTCTTCATCAGTCGTGTGAATAGCTTCCCATGGCGGAAGTACATAAACTGCATCGTAGACATACTTGTGACAAGCCTGTGTAAATTCGTTCGTATAGGTTTGTTTAATGAAGTCCATGTATGCCACGGTGTCAGGAATTCCACGATCTATAAAAACAAGATCAGATGTAGCTTTCGCAGCTTCATCATATTGGTCGATACGAGCACGTAGTAAAAGCTCACTAAAAAGCAGAGGTTCTGTCACGAATAATTGTTCAACACCCTGATTTTGAGCCGTTTTTATTACTTCTCTCGAGACTTCCTTAAGACAGGGGTACCCTTGGTCTTCCAGTTCCTTGAGTAAGGTTGTTTTTCCAGTGGAGGGTCCACCAATAAGTAAAACACGTTTTGGCATAGAAATGGCTTTATACATAGCAAAATTAAGCAATACTATGGGAACGTCATTTATTCCTCTTATGGTATCTTTGTAACACAATAAAACCCCATGGAATCTAATTCAAATCCAGAAGAATTTTATATAAAATTAAAAGCACAGTTGAGCGATACTTCCATATGGCCAGCTCCATATTTGTATAAATTCATAGTGCCAACAGATACAGTGAAAATTGATCAAATTGAAAGTATATTTGATAATATGGGCGCGGTCATTGAAACAAAGGAATCGCGTACTGGGAAGTATACGAGTCTTTCGATCAATGTGCGTATGAAAGACCCCAACGCGGTCATTGCTTGCTATAAGGAAGTGGGACAGATCAAGGGAATTATTTCGCTATAATCTTACCCTCTTTTCTTGTTGCATGAGAAGCGCCAATATCACGACGGCTGCGCCTCTAACCATCTATAGTTTTCCTGTAAGTCGGTGTTTGTTTCCAAACAGTCTCACTTTCCAATGTCCAAGGTGTCCTGATACCAATAAAGTTATTGGGTTTTAATGACGGCATGTAGTTCCCCATCGCTGCAAGAAGAATTCCTTGAAGGAAGAAGACTCCCTTCAATGTTCCTAACGATTGTGTCTGGGTCGCATAGATGATATAGACCGCTAACGCACTCATAAATAAAATGACAATAAATTTGAGTTGGTAGAACCTAGAACCCATTTGCTTTATCTTGCCTTTGGGATTTATCTTAAGAATAACACTCATAAGTAGATACATCAAAGCAGGAAATAGAAAAGGAATGATCCATAAAGTACTTTTTGATCCCTAATCATCTATCTCTCCACTGCCATCCCAATGCCTGGGTACCGTTTCTTGGAGATCGGTATCAATATACCCTAAGTATAAAAAGGGTAGGGCAACGATAAGTAATAAGGGAAATTCTTTGCGAAGATGCACAGTGCTTTTTTTTAAATTAATTATTCATCACTTCTTCTAAAATGGTCGTATTTAAACTGTAGACCATAAACTGTCCTTTCTTGACACTGCTCACAAGGTCTGCCCCTTTAAGTAGGTCCAAGTGAAGGAATATACTTGGTTTTGAAATACCAAAAGCGGCTGCCATTTCTCTGGCAGTAAGTCATTTGACTTTAAGCAGATTTAAAATTCCTCTGCGTGTCTCGTTATTAAGTGCTTTAAAAAGAGCATTCACAACTTTTAGTATTTAAACAATTATCTAATTAAGAGATGTAGTTTTTTGTTTTTATTATAACTTTTTTGAGAAAATCAGTCTCTTTCTAGAGGCGAAGTCCCTTGATCGTTGAGAAGTTTGATAAATTCTACATCTGCGGTCTCTCGCCCTCTTAAAAGTCAAGATTCATTTTAGGTAGAATGCTTAGGCGTCATATTTCTCATATTAAATTTATGCCAAATCGCGCATTATGCTAACAATTAGGACAATTTTTAGTACTTTGCGACTGTTTACTGAGGTAAGCAACTTCACTTAATATTTTACAATTGATAGATCAATTAGAATACAACACAGAGAGAGATCACTTGATCATTCCTGAGTATGGACGACATATTCAGAAAATGATCGATCAGGCAAAGGCGGTCGAAGATCGTGAGGAACGTAACAAGCAGGCAAAAGGAATTATTTCCGTAATGGGGAATATGCAACCTCATTTAAGAGATGTGCCTGATTTTCAACATAAGCTTTGGGATCAACTGTTCATCATGGCTAAGTTTGAGATCGATGTCGATTCTCCTTATGGGAAACCATCTGAAGAGGAATTGGCAGAAAGACCAAAGCCTCTTGGTTATCCTCAAAATTTTCCAAAATACAGATTCTATGGAAACAACATCAAGCGTATGATTGATGTAGCCAAAGGATGGGAAGAAGGAGAGTTGAGAGATGCCTTGGAAGTTACTATTGCTAATCATATGAAAAAGTGTTTCCTTAATTGGAATAAAGACACGGTTGAAGATGACGTCATCTTCAATCATCTTTTTGAATTGAGCAACGGTGAAATCAACCTTCTCGAAAAAAACGAAGATCTTAGAGATTCAGATCGCTTGATTCGTGCTTCTAAGAAAGCCAAAGCTGCTGATCATCCAGTTTCAAAAGCTAAGAGTAATTATACTCGCAAAAAACGCTACTAAACACTTCTTTTAAAATTTCATATGGGAACATTTCAGATTGAAGGAGGTCACTCTCTTAAAGGTGATATCCAGCCACAAGGCGCAAAAAATGAAGCACTTCAGATTTTATGTGCGGTGTTACTCACTCCTGAAAAAGTAACCATAAGTAACATACCCGATATCAGGGATGTCAATAAACTCATACAGATTCTTGGGAATCTGGGCGTTAAAACCCAAAAGCTAAGCAAAGGCGTTTTCTCCTTTCAAAGTGATGAATTGAACCTCGACTACCTAGAGAGTGAGCAGTTCAAGCAAGATGGAAGCGGACTCCGTGGATCTATCATGATCGTTGGGCCCCTGCTGGCTCGTTTCGGAAAGGGATATATCCCAACTCCTGGGGGAGATAAAATTGGTCGTCGACGTTTAGACACTCACTTTGAAGGTTTTATTAAATTAGGCGCGAATTTTCGATATAATCGTGAAGAACGTTTTTATGGAGTTGAAGCTCCTGAAGGTCTTAAAGGGACCTATATGCTTTTGGATGAGGCTTCAGTAACTGGAACGGCAAACATCGTTATGGCTGCTGTCCTCGCTACAGGAAAATCAACCATTTACAATGCAGCTTGTGAGCCTTATTTACAACAGCTGTGTAAGATGTTAAACAGTATGGGAGCCAATATCAAAGGAATCGGTTCTAATATGCTCCATATTGAAGGTGTGAAATCCTTAGTGGGATGTGAACATCGCATCCTTCCTGATATGGTTGAAATTGGCTCTTGGATTGGCCTTGCTGCCATGACAAAGAGTGAAATTACGATTAAAAATGTATCCTGGGACGACCTCGGTGTTATTCCAAATACCTTTCGGAAATTAGGGATTACACTCGAACGAAAAGGGGATGACATTTACATCCCTGCACATAAAGATGGCTACACCATTGAAAGTTATATTGATGGCTCTTTCATGACGATCGCAGATGCCCCTTGGCCTGGATTTACACCGGACTTATTGAGCATTATTTTAGTGACCGCTACCCAAGCCAAAGGAGAAATAATGGTGCATCAAAAAATGTTTGAAAGCCGACTCTTCTTTACAGATAAGCTTATCGACATGGGAGCAAAAATTATTCTTTGTGATCCGCATAGAGCAACTGTTATCGGACATGATTTTCAATCGCAATTAAAGGCAACAACCATGGTATCTCCAGATATCCGCGCTGGTATTTCTCTTTTAATTGCTGCGCTTAGCGCGAAAGGAACGTCTATCATTCATAACATCGAGCAAATTGATCGAGGCTATGAAAATATAGATGAACGCCTGCGAGCGATTGGAGCTAAGATTATTCGTACCTCATAAAATATTGAATATCATGTAACTATAGAGGGGATTGGTCGTCATATAGAACAACTAACCATCAATAAGAGACACATGAAATTTACAAAACAATTGGTATCCCTATTTTTAGTAGGTATTTGTACCATCACGACTTCATCTGCACAATCCTTAGAACAAAGAATCGATGCCTTAGTTACGGCAGAGTATCCTTCAGATGAGCCGGGAGCAACCGTGCTGGTCGCCAAGAATGGAAAGGTGCTATACCGTAGCGCCTTTGGAAAAGCAAATCTAGAATTAGACGTTGCGATGGTGCCTGAGAATGTCTTTCAGATTGGATCTATCACTAAACAGTTTACAGCTGTTGCCATTCTCATGTTGGAAGAACAAGGGAAGTTAGCCGTTACAGATAAACTCTCTAAGTATATGACAGACTATCCCAAAGGGGATCAAGTCACTATTCATCAATTATTGAATCATACATCTGGAATCAAGAGCTACACTGGGGTAGCCAGTTTTATGGGAATGGTGCGTACAGATATGACTCCCATTGAGTTAATTGGAAAATTTAAAGACATCGCATACGATTTTGAACCAGGAGAAGAATGGGCATATAACAATTCAGCCTATATCCTCTTAGGGTATATCATTGAAGAGGTTTCTGGTATGAGCTATGAAGAATTTGTCGAAGAAAAACTTTTTAAGCCTACAGGAATGACGCATTCTCTTTATGGTAGTTTATCTGAAGTCATTCTAAATCGTGCTTCAGGGTATCAACCACAGGGAGATGCCTTTAAGAATGCTGATTATTTGAGCTTGACATTACCGTATGCTGCAGGATCTATTATGTCTACAGTGGATGATTTATTAAAGTGGGAGCAAGCAATCCATACCAATGCGCTTATTTCTGCTGCGAGCAAAAGCAAAGCTTTTACTCCGGGGAATCTAAATAGTGGTAAAGCATTGGACTACGGTTATGGCTGGTTTGCAGGAAAGATCCAAGGAACGGAAACCATAGAGCATGGAGGTGGAATATTTGGATACACGACCATGGGCGTTTATGTGCCAAGTGAAGATGTGTATGTTGTTGTTTTGACCAATAGAGACGGGATGAGTCCTTCAGATCTAGCCGTAAAGATTACAGCAGAAGCTATAGGTAAATCGTATGCCGTGAATCCCGTAACATTGTCTAATCCTCAATTAGAAAAATGGGTAGGATCTTATGCATTTGAGGATGAGTCTATACGTTTCATTAGTCTAGATAATGGTACGCTGCACAGTCAGCGAAAAGGGAGTGATAAGCTTCCGCTCATTCCTACTTCAGAAAATGAATTTTCTTTTGAAGACGGATTGGTCAGCATTCTTTTTGGATCGGAAAACGGAAAGCGTACTGCATATTTTAAGGGCCGTAACAGGTCGTTTAAAGGTGGAGAGAGTGATATTGAAGCGCCTGCCGCTAGGGTTGAAGTTCAATTATCTCCAGAGAAGCTAAAGGAATATGAAGGCACCTTTGAAATCCAGCCTGGTTTTAGTATTGTAGTAATTGCAAAAGGGAAACAACTCTACGGAATGGCTACAGGACAGCCAGAAGTAGAGTTTTTTGCAGAGGACGAAGATCAATTCTTCCTCAAAGTTGTAGATGCGCAATTGGAATTTGAAAGAGTGGATGGTGAAATTGTAAGCGTTACGTTACATCAAGGTGGCGGAGCGATGAAAGGAATGAAAAAGTAAATGAACTTCATCCCTCATAAAAAAAGCCCGAACGCTAACGTTCGGGCTTTTTTGTTTTCTATTTTAGATCGCTTAAGTTCTACTATGATTAACGTTTTATCAACTTGATGGTTTGACCGTCTAGAGATACAAAGTATACTCCGGCCGTTAACCGACTAATATCAATATTTTGCTCGGTTAAAGCCATTAAATCTTCATTGATTACTTGTTTTCCTGTGATATCATAAATAGATAAGGATCCTTCAACAGGGCTAGGTGTTGCAATAGTAAATGAAGAGTTTGCAGGGTTTGGATATAGACTAAAGACAGCTAAGCTCGTATCATCCACAGATAATTCACTATCTCCTTCTCTTAAATTAAGGGCCGTATTACTGTCTGGCGATGCAATCACATCTACAATTCCTGAAGGCCAACGAACAATAATTTGATCAATAGTAGTCTCATCGCCAATTCCAAAATGGGTAATTAATGAATTCTGTGTACCATAACTTTCCCCTGAGCGTACTTCGCGAATTTGCATGCCCCATGCTCCGTAAATTTCTACACGAGCTCCTATTCCGTTGAGGTTACTCTCAACACCTTCCAAAATGATCTTAGACCAATTATTTGAATTTCCATTATTGATGAAAAGTTGATCACTATTTGTCGTCGATGGAACATTAAAACTATCTGCATATCCAGCAATAAAATCAATAAAACCATCATTATTTAAATCTCCAGCCGCAGCACTTTGCACACGATGCCCATCAGAGGTAAAAGGATTTGAAACAGTGGTAAATGTCTTGTCTCCATCATTTAAGAACATACGATGATCACCAGTAGCCGCGGTTAAAAAGATGTCTATAAAACCATCATTGTCAAAATCTTCCAACAGTACCTGAATACCCGTGATCACTTCTAAAAGTTCTGAAGTAATCCCGCTGACTGCAGTGATATCTGTAAAAGTTCCATCACCATTATTTTCAAAAATCTGATTCGTAGTAAAGTGATTTATCATGACAGCATCTAAATCTCCATCGTTATCAATATCACCAAAGTTCGTACTCCATGATTGCGTCATTGGACGCAATCCAGCAGCTTCAGCGACATCGGTAAAGTTGTTGTTTCCGTCATTTTGAAAGAGAAGATTAAGACGTCTTCCATCCATGGGGTCATCAATTCCTTGGCGACATTTTGAAATGTAGAAATCTTGATCTCCATCATTATCATAATCTATCCAGATAGATCCATAGTTGCCCGAGTTATCACTAGCAACGGTGCTAGAAGTATCAATCAAATCAAGATTGTAGAAAAGCGTTCCGCTACCATTGTTCTCATAGGGATTGGAAAGACCATCATCATGACATCCAAAAAAGTCAATACTCCCGTCATTATTGATATCGGCAAAATTGGCATTTTGTAGAAAAATACCAGGACCATCCAAAATTTCTTGTGTAAAAACTGCACCGCTATTATCGGCCTTTAATAATTTTAATCCGTCTTGAAATCCGCCTACAAGTATATCATTCATACCATTTTCATCTACATCTGCAATAGTAATAGCCCAAGGGCCATCTACAGGGCCAAGGTCAGATCGTGTGAAAGAACCATCGGTCTGTTGGTATTCAATTTCGAGATTGCTAGAACTATCTAAACGAATAATATCATCAAGACCATCTCCATTCATGTCGGTGACGGCCATGGCAACACCGCTTTTAAGGGTGTTGTTTGTAAGGTTTGATGAAGCATCTGAAAAACTGATTTGCGCTTTCGCGAAAGCGGAAACCATCACAGCTCCAGCAAATAAAAGTATTTTCATTTTCATAATAAGGTAGGATTATAGGTGTTACTTAGAAAGATTGCTTATTAATTCCCGATTATAGGCGGTGGTCCAGGAGGTACAATTGCCTCATACACGGCATCGCCTTTACGTTCTTTGTATTCTGCTTTTACTTTTTCGACCAGGCTTGCATCTTCAAAAAGATCTAGCATCGTCATTCCCATTGCCTTACTTGCATACGCCATTCCTTTATGACCAATAGACATACCGCCACAGGCGACTACTGCCCATGAATGCCAAGGTGTATCTTTGGGAGCCGTCGTAACTCCTAGATTTATATTGGCAACATTCCAACTGACATCACCTACATCTGTACTTCCGCCTCCAGGATTTTCTCTGGTAGCTTCCAAGGGATTTATTTTGCTATCCATTCCTACCTGAGGTTTTCCAGTTACTTCTTGGATTTTTTTACCAAATGCAATCTCTTCGGGTGTATAATTAATAGGTCCGAGAAGTTCTAAATTAGACTGCATGATTTCTCCACCAGAGCGGTTTACCAACACTTCATAAATTCCTGAAATAAGAGATACTTTGTAATCTACATCTGCCAGGATTGCTGCGCCTTCAGCCATTTCTTGAACACGCTTATAAACAGGCATCATTCCTTTGCGCTCGGTGTCTCTTACACGCATCCAAAGGCGAGAATAGTCGGGAACTACATTCACCACTTGCCCACCATCTTGAATATGGTAGTGCATGCGAACCGTAGGTTTTACATGCTCTCTGTAATAATTAATTCCTGTCGTGTAAATCTCTAAAGCGTCAGAAGCAGAACGGCCATTCCATGGATCGGCGCTGGCGTGTGCTGCTTGACCAAAGAATTCAATTTTAAAGTCTACGAGCGCTAGCGAACTTTGAACATCTGCTTTGGTGCTTGCAGACGGGTGCCAACTGACATTAACATCTACATCATTCCATACACCTTCGCGCACCATCCATATTTTTCCAAAGAATTTTTCTTCAGAAGGAGTGCCCATAAACTTAACGGTTCCTTTTATTTTTCCAGCTTGGATGAGTTCTTTGACTGCGATAGCTGCGCCAAGGCTTCCAGCGCCAAAAAGATTGTGTCCGCACCCATGTCCAGCGGCTCCTTGATTAAGGGCTTCTTTGGTAGGTTGTGCTTTTTGTGAAATACCAGGTAAGGCATCAAACTCTCCTAGGACGCTTATGACAGGACTTCCCGATCCATAAGTAGCCACAAATGCTGTTGGCATTCCTGCGACACCGCGCTCAACGGTAAAGCCTTGTTTCTCTGCATAGTCTGCGAGAATTTTACTGGATTGAGTTTCTTCAAAAGCAGTTTCGGCCAATGCCCAAATGTCATTTGAAATGTCAATTAAAGCTTTTTCATGCTTCTCTACAGAAGCGATAATGGCTTTTTTATTTGCCGTCATTTTTTGTGCCGTCGCTCCAAAGGTTAGGAGGCAAACAGCAAGGAATACATACAGTGTTTTCATCAATAATTGGTTTTTTGGTAGCTTCTAAGATAAGGAATAATGCCCTGATATTATAGACGAACTAATTTCTACCCTCGTTTAAAACAAAAATATGACCATATCTTTTCTTGCAAGTATCGGAATTTGGCAATTCCTTTACTTGCATATAGTGCCTTTATAAAGAAACTACTGCTACTATTTCCTAGTGTAGGAATTAAAATGAAATCAATAACTGTAGCGGACTAAAGATCATTTTATAATGAGAATGATTAGCTCATCGCTGCTTTATAGGTTCTCAGACAACGTTCTCTTGCCACCTTATGGTCCACCATCATGGGAGGATAGGTAAGTTCTTGTAGCTCTGGAACCCACTTTGAGATGTATTCTTTTTGTTTATCAAATTTGTCAATTTGAGTCATCGGGTTGAAAATCCGAAAGTAAGGGGCGGCGTCTACACCAGATCCTGCAGCCCATTGCCAATTGCCAACATTGGCACTTAGATCAAAATCTAATAATTTCTCTGCAAAATACGCTTCTCCTAATCGCCAATCGATGAGTAGATGCTTGCACAAAAAACTAGCCACAAGCATGCGCACTCGATTGTGCATAAAACCTGTAGTATTTAATTCCCGCATTCCCGCATCTACAAAAGCATAGCCCGTTTGCCCGTCACACCACTTCTGGAATTCTGACGGATCATTGCGCCATTCAATACGATCGTATTTAGGACGGAATGATCTGTTTGTCGTGTGTGGAAAATGAAAGAGGATTTGCATGAAAAATTCACGCCAAATCAACTCGCTCCAAAAGACTTCATTTTTCTGTTTGATCGCTTCACCTACCATTTGACGAACACTTACGGTACCAAAACGTAAATGTGGACCTAGACGAGAAGTTCCATGATCAATCGCAGGAAAATTACGAGTATCCTCATAATTTGCAATCAATTCCGGTGTCACTTGAAAGGGAGGGACCTTAATCGTCGCAGGCTCAAACCCCATGGCTTCTAAGGTGATTGAAGGCAGCTCTGTAGCCAGTATACAATTTGAGAGCAAGGAATTAGATGTGTGTGTGTTTAAATGAACATTCGCTCTAAAGTGCTCCTTCCATTTGTTTTTGAAAGGGGTGTAGACAACATAGGGAAGGCCGTCATTTTTGACGATTTCATCACGTTCAAAAATCACCTGATCCTTATAGGTGTTGAAAGAGATTCCTTTTGCAGTCAACCCTTTGGCAATCGTTTGATCTCGATCTAGACCGTAGGGTTCATAATCTCTATTGGTAAAAACTCCTTGCACCGAATATGTTTTTGTTAATTCCTCAAAAATTTTGACGGGATCTCCATAGTATCTAGCGAGTCCGCTAGCTGCACTATTTTTTAGCTCTAGATTAAGAGACGCTAGGGTGTCATAAATAAAGCTAACACGCGCATCGTTTTTAGGAAGTTTATCTAAGATGTTTTTATCAAAAATAAAAATAGGAAGTACAGGGATTCCTGCACTTAATGCTGCTGCTAGACCAGCATTGTCTTCAAGGCGTAAGTCCCTGCGAAACCAAAAAATATGAATTGCTTCTTTCGACACTAGCTTAGATTTAGGGTACTCATTCCACCATAGACTCCCAAGACTTGGCCTGTAATCCAGCTGCTTTTATATTTCAGTAGAAAGGAAGGAATATTGGCAATATCTTCGGGTTGACCCGCACGTTTCATGAGGTGTCTCGCGTCCATAAGTTCTTTCTTTTTATCGTTGCTCAAAAGACGTTTGGCTAAGGAGGTGTCTGTCAAAGACGGTGCGATTACATTCACACGTAATTGCGGTGCATATTCTGCGACCAACGCTTTGGCAAAACCTTCTATGGCGGCTTTCGCAGCAGCGACACTTGTATGATACGGCATGCCCACCTTTACAGCAACCGTACTGATGAAAATAAGGTTCGCCTGTTCTAATTTTTTTAAATGATGCATCACCTGTTGTAAAGTTTTCACAAGACTTAAAAAGTTGCTCTCTATAACTTCTTTAAAACTGTCTGTAGACAAGGCGTTAAAAGGCTTTAAATTGATACTGCCTGGACAGTATACAAAGCCATCCAAATGATCTGGCAGCTGACTAATATCAAGAGTGTCTGTGGCGGCGTCATAAGGGATATGATCTACATAGAGGTTTCCTAAACGTTCATTTGTTCTTGAGGCTACATAGACATTATGCGTTGTGTTGAGTTTAGACGCTAAAGCAAAGCCATGGCTACCTTCGATAAGCAAAGTATTTTTCCTCATAAATAGTGTGATACAGAAAAGGATCTGTTAGTAAATAGTTTATGTTGTGGGTTCCTGATACTGACCAAAAAGATCGGAAAGTTTTTTGGTTCTATAGGCAAAGATTTCATCCAATTTCGGTTTTACCAAAAATGGATGTACTAGTTGGCCTAGAATACCAGCAGGCACTTTGTAATCAATAATATCTTCCATTTCTACGCCTCCAGGAATTGCTTTAATGAAGTGTTTGTGGTGCCAAAAGGCATAAGGTCCAAAGCGTTGTTCATCTACAAAGTATTCCTTGTCCACCACATGCGTGATTTCGGTCACCCATTTGGTTTTTATGCCTAAAATTGGAGTTACAATATATTGTATGAGTTGGCCTGAAAACATAGGCCTATCAGCACCAGATAAGATGTTGAAGCCCATGTATTCAGGGGTTATTTTTTTTAAATTCTTTGGATCCGAAAGAAAGTTCCAAGCTTCTTCTACTGAAATAGGAAGTTTCTGTTTGGCATGTAAGGTGTATATTTTCATAGTACATTTCTAGTACTGTAAAAGTACAATTATTTTGTTTATCAATTAATATTTTTGATTAAACAAAAAAAGGAAGACGATCGTCGTAAATGCTTAAATACTGTGTAAGAAGCGCCCCTTATATTTTGAAAGGATAGACTATAAAAAAAGGAGTTGCTTAGCAATTCGGTTCATCGCAACACTGGTCCTCTTTGACGAGTTTACAACTCATAACAGCGAGTATTGCCCCTATGAAGGGAGCTGTTAGATACAACCAGAGATGTTGTAGATTTCCTGAAAGGAGGGCAGGACCTAGCGAACGGGCAGGATTCATAGATGCTTTGGTCATAGGACCTGCAAACATTGCTTCCAATAAAACGACACCACCAATGGCAATACCGGCTATAATACCGATCTCTTTAGCCCCAGTAGATACGTTAATAATAACGAGCATTAGAAAGAAGGCGAGCATTATTTCTAAGACAAAGGCCTTGTATGCTTCAAAAGAAGGAAGTGTAGCCCCTAAAAACTCACTTTCTGGAAATAGGAATAACAGCATGCTACTTGCTGCAATCGCACCGATACATTGTGCCAAAATATATTTGGGAACCTCTCTCCATGAAAATTTCTTCGCATAGGCAAAAGCTACAGTGACCGCAGGATTAAAATGCGCTCCAGAGATATCTCCAAAAGCGTAAATCATCGCCATCACGATAAGACCCCATGTCATTGCGATGCCAGGATGTGTCACAGCACCTCCTGTAATTTCATTGATCGTCATAGCACCCGTTCCACAAAAAACCATGGCAAACGTTCCTATTGCTTCAGAAAAATAGCGTTTCATTTTCTTTTTGTTTTGACAAAGATACACACTGCGATATTAAGGTTTTGTTAACAGTTAAGGGATTCGTGTTTGGTATTTTTGTAGAGAGTATTTGCTTTCGCGAAAGCGGTTATACCCATCAACCTTTAAAACAGACTATAATGAAAAAATTATTTACAATGGCAGCACTTGCACTAACTACTTTAGTTGCGACTGCACAAATTACTACGCCGGCACCAAGCCCATCGTCGCAAATGGAACAAGTTGTTGGATTAACAGATGTAACTGTTGAGTACTCTCGTCCAGGGATGCGCGGCAGAACTATTTTTGGAGACCTAGTACCTTACGGGGCAATGTGGCGTACAGGAGCTAATAAGAACACAGTGATATCTTTTTCTACACCAGTAACGATCGGAGGAAAAGAATTGAAAGCGGGTTCATATGCTATTTTCACAAAGCCATCTGTAGATAGCTGGGAAGTGTATTTCTACAGTGATACTGAAAACTGGGGAACTCCTCAGGAATGGGATGATTCAAAAGTAGCTGCAATGGTGAAAGCACCAGTGCAAAGAATGACAATGCAAGTGGAAACATTTACAATTACCTTGGATGATCTTTCTAATGACGGAGCTCATATTGGAATTTTGTGGTCTGACGCTTATGTTGCTGTTCCTTTTTCAGTGCCAGCTGATAAGACCGTTATGGCGAGTATTGATAAAATAATGGCGGGTCCTGCTGCTGGTGATTATTATGCTGCTGCAGTGTATATGTCTTCAAATGACAAAGACATTAACAAAGCAAAGGAGTATATGGATAAAGCAATGGCTATGACCGCAAAGCCTGCATTTTGGCAATTGCGTCAGCAGTCATTAATCCTTGCAAAAAGTGGAGACACAAAAGGGGCTATAGCTGTCGCTAAGAAGTCACTTGCTGGAGCCATGGCAGCAGGTAATATGGATTACGTAAAAATGAACAAAGATTCATTGAAAGAATGGGGATCGAAATAAGTCAATCTCTTTTCGAATACTATATAAAAACGTCCGCAATCGCGGACGTTTTTTACTTTACCAATCGTGTGTTTGGAAAGGCTGCTTTATATCCAAACCAAAACGCACTGAAGCTTTGAAAGCGTTCTAACCGTACCCCAGTATGTTTCTCTTCCATATAGTTCTCATGTAGCGTCCAGGTCTTTCCCATACCGTCTATCACATTGCTACGTGTATCATAAGAAGTAAAGACCCTTTCATTTGTATAATACACGCGATGCGCTCCACTTTTATCCGTAAAAACAGTAAAAGGATGCTTGTCAATTTGATCTTGATATATAGCGTTTCTTTTCAAGAATTTAGATGAGATAGCAATGGACTCATCAGTTTCTTGAGGGAGTTTAATAGCCAATATCTCTTGCTTGTTCTTTAGTTTTTTGTCCGCTTTAGGAACACTAAACATCAAATCGTCTGTTTCAAAGTAATCCTTATAGGCAATGCCTTCTCCATAATCTCGATCATGTCCTGTACCTAGTGATAGCACCTTTGTATCTGGATGTCTTTTTATCCATTCACCCCAAGTCGTAGTAACCACACTGAGATAGTCGAGCTGGATATTCTGATTCACGAGCGGCCCAAGGACAGGTTTTCCTTCTAAAGTATTCCATAACGACTGTGTGCTTTTATCATACATCAGTTTATTGGAGCGATATAAAAAGCCACTAGTACCAAGGGTATACTCCGTGCCTTTATGCATGTTTTTATATAAGATCACCGTGCCACATAGGGTGCAATACACACCTGTGACTGAGAGATCTCCGACTGTATCGGTAAACATTTCATGCCAGGCAAGAATACGTTTGGGATATGCACGGACATCTCCGTTCACTGCAATGCCAAAAATCACATTATTGTCTCTGAGATAGGTGGCTTCAGAAGCTGGAATCATTGTTGGATTTCTTAAAGGAGGGATTCCATCCTGAATCACACCGCCCCAGCGAACTTCATCCAGACGAATGGTAGTTTCTAATTGCCGATCTATGAAATACTGATCAAAGCGTGAGTCTAGTCGGCTACTGATAATTGCTTTGAAAGTGAAGTAGTCATCGGTATAGGCTAGCGGTTTGTTCCAAATATATTCGTACCACTGATTGTAATCATACCCAAAGCGCTGTCCGCTTTTTTCTTGAAGTACAATGAGTAGTTTAAAACTGCTGGTGGGGTTCTTGGAAAAATAAAGCGTTTCAATAGCCAATATCTCATCACTTTCGTTCCATCGTTTTTCAATAATAGCCAAAGCTTTGTTTTGCGATGTGCGATCATCGGCGGTAAAGAAATCGAGAAAGTGTTCGTAATTGGCTTTGGGTTGATATTCCGAAATTGGTAAAGCATTGGTGGCTTCTGTGCTCACCGATAGCATTGCCATAAAGAAGAGGAGCGTCCATTTCATATTGCTGTTTTAGATTCAGTCGGAAGGAATGGGGCTTGATTACGAAGCAAAGAAATTTTATAATTCTTTTAAGAGTATCTACTAAGTATATATTAGTCATATTTCAGACCAATAACTTGACGTATTTTATCGAGCATCTGTAGCAACTGTTTACTCTTTGCAAAGGGCATTTGTGTACTTTCTATGCGTCCCTCTACTAACATTTCTTGGCAGTGTAAAATTTCATAGTGATACCCATGACCTAGGGTAGGAAATTCGTGAATGCTAAGCACGTCATTTGCTAGAATCGTCACAGATGTCGGTTCATGAAAACGGGATTGAATATGGATTTCTCCATGCTCCAGAAGGATATGACATTCTGTAGCCGTCTTCCTGTCTATCGACGATTCAAGGGAAGCAATTACGGCGTTCGGGTACTGAAGGCGCATATAACAGTGATGGTCTACACCTGTAGGTCCAAAGGTCGCTCGTGCTTCTATTTGGTCTGTAGGTCCAAGGAGGCTGAGTGCTGTAAAAATAGGATAAATACCCACATCCAGTAGGCTTCCACCTCCTAGTTTTTTATTGAATAGCCTTCCATTAGGGGCATAAGCAGCCTCGAAACCAAAATCGGCTTTGAGGTGTGTCACTTTTCCCAAGCTGCCACTAGCAATCTGATCGAGCACGAAGGAGAAGTGTGGTAAGAAATATGTCCATAAGGCTTCCATGAGGAATGTTTGTTGTGCTTTCGCGAAAGCGATCATCTCTTCAGCCTCCTCCAGATTCATGGCAAAGGGTTTTTCGCAGAGTACCGCTTTTTTATGGGCTAGGCAACGTAGTGTATGTTCCTTATGAAAGCTATGTGGTGTCGCAATGTAAATAATATCAATTACCGGATCTTGGATCAATTCAGCATAGGAGCCATATGCTGTCGTTGCCTGAAATGTCGCTGCAAATTCAGTAGCCTTCTCCGAGGATCTGCTTCCTACTCCATATAGGCTTCCTCCTTCTGTTAGCAAAAGGTCTGCTGCAAATTTAGCTGCGATATGACCACAGCCTAGAATTCCCCAATGGATCATAATTAATTAGTTGACTAGGCCTCTAATTTCTTAGTTTTAGCACCGGTTAATCGAAAGATGCTTTCCAGAATAAGCGCGATGATCACTGCGATCACACAGCCCAAAAAGTTAAGCCATAAATAACTAAGGAGGGGTTCTCCGCCTTCTTGTTTCACCTTGAAAATAGCAAAGTAGAAGATTCCAATGATGAGCAACTGAGTAATTACGGCGGCAATAAAGGCTGCATTACTTTTGACATATTTCACAAAGAACGCTAATACAAAAATACCCAATACTGTCCCGTAAAAAATGGATCCAATGATATTTACTAGTTCGATCAAATTTTCAAAGAGGCTCGCGGTACAGGCGACTAGAATTGCCAAAACACCCCACATAAGTGTAAACCCTTTCGTTGCTTTTACATAATGCTCCGGATCTTTTTCCTCTCTTAGATTTCGCTTGTACAAATCAATAGCAGTAGTAGACCCTAAGGCATTTAATTCAGAGGCGGTGGATGACATCGCCGCCGATAGAATAACAGCGAGCAATAGTCCTACCAGTCCGCGTGGTAGATTATTGAGAATAAAATGGATAAATACATAATCTTTGTCGTTTACTTCAATGTCTGGATTGACTTCTTCAATTAAAGCTTTGGCCTCTT